>CAMHLH010000004.1 GCA_946185925.1 uncultured Treponema sp. | reverse complement strand
TTTTTTTCATGCGCTAAATCTTATAAATCCGCTAGAACACGTATGCCCGGAGTCCGAGAGACACTTGAGGAACGAGTGTCGGAATGTCGGCGCTCGAAACGTCGGACGGAATGAACCAGAACTGGCCCTCCGTGTACATCGAGAACGTCCTGAACTTCGTGGCGTGCCTGTCCCTCGTCACTTTCGGGAATTCGAGCTGGACGAGCATCGCGCTCAAAATCTGGTCGGTGCCGGAACCCGATTCGCTGAAGTGGCTGAAGTTGGCTCCGAGGGACAGGTTCAAGCTGAGCCATTCCCAGTCAGGGCCGAAGTAGTAGCGGAACGGAATGTAAAGGACGTTCGCCAAGAGCTTCACGCCGAAGACGTTGCCGCCGTAGCGGAGGTTCGTCTTCGTGAAGATGTCGCGCTGTGCCTGCGTGAACTGGCCGAACTGCACCTGAAGCTTTACGTTGTCGTCGAAGAACGAGAGACCCGCGCCAACAGAGAAGAGCGTCGCTCCCCAGAACTGCGCGTCGAAGTACAGGCCCTGGATGAAGCCCGGAATCTCGTAGGAAGCCTTGTCGCCCTTTCTCAAGGCAAGCTCCACGCTCTTAAGCTCGATATCGTCGTGCGACAATCCGCTGAAGTCGAGGGTCTGGTTGTAGCGGCCTCCGACACCCGGACTGATGAGCTTGACAGTCGGCTTCGTGCTGTCCACCTGTACGATGCAGCGGGTAACGGCGACTTCACCGTTCTTCATCTTCGCCCTCACAAGGAGGAAGTGGAAGCCCTCGGCAATATCCTCGTTCTCCACCCTGTACTTCCAGTCGGACTTCTCCGAAAGGGTCTCCCATGTCATTCCGTTGTCCAGGCTTATCTGGATGGAGTCGATGGACTTCGCCTCAAGCGCATCCTTTCTTTCCTTCTGCTTCCTCTTGGAAACCGACTTGTCCTTTGCGAGCGCCTTCTCCTCCTCGGAGACGACATAGCCGGCCTTTCCACGGACGTACGGGCGGTCCACAGCGAAGTCGCCGTAAGTGAAGTTGTCTATCGTAATCCACGGTCCAATCGGATTGTAGATGAGATACTGCTCGTTCGAGACGATTGACTGTCCGTTGTCCAAATTCGCGACGACCTTTATTCTGTGCTGTCCCTCGGCCATAAGCTCGTTGTTCACACGGAACTTGTAGTAGCCGCTGTCGCTCAAGACAGTCTCGGCGATTTCATTTCCGTCCGAGTAGAGTTTGAGAGTGTTGATTTTCCTCTCGGCCGCACAAGTGGCGGTTCCGTAGATGTTGAAGACGGACTGGACGTGCTCTCCGTTCAGAGGATAGAGCAAATCGACCTTCGCGACAGGAGAGGTCTTGTCCAGACGGACATTGCGGCTCACGCGGGTGATGTTGTCAGCCGCGTCCTTTCCCGTAAGCTCGATGTTGTAGAATCCGTCTTCGAGAGAGGAAATGTTGAGCACCTGCGTGATGATTTCAGACGGAGAAAGCTCTGTCTTTGAAAGCTCGGCAGGAACTCGCTTTCCGTCAAGGCTCCTCACGGTGATGAAGAGCTCGGTGAGCTTGATGTTGTCGATAGTCTGTCCAGAGAAGAAGAGGTTTCCGGTCGAGACAGAATCATCGAGAGGAAGCTCAAGCTCGATTTCCGGAGCCGTGTTGTCAATGTTGATGAGCGAAGAGTAGAGCCCTTCGATTCCGTACCAGTCGACAATCTTGATGAAGACTACATGAGTTCCGTCCTCTATTACCCTCGTGTCGAATTCGTAGCTCCAGTTGCACTTCTTCTCTTCGTGGGAATAGTTTCCAACCGCCTCGTCGTAGGAGTTGCCGTTGTCCAAGGAGACATAGACCATCTTTATTCCGTTCTCGTCGGTGGCTTCGCCCGTGAGGGTGATTGTGTTCCTGACAGTCTCGGTGATTGGCGGGGTCAAGAGCTGGCCCTTCGGCTCTTCGAGCGAGATGCAGAATTCCCTGGAGACTTCCTGTCCCTTCACGCCGTTGATGTCCACCGCGAAGATGGTGACGGTGTGCTCGTTGTCCGTCATCGACTTTATTGGAATGTCGATTGAGAAGCTGTTGTCGTATTCAGGAAGCTCCTGGTAAGCTCCGTCGTCTATCTTCCAAGAGATTTTGCTCTTTCCGTCGTCGTCCAAGACAGTTCCAGAGATGTTGAAGTCCCTGGTGAGGACGGCCTCCTCCTCCGGCAAGTCGATTGAAGCGATTGGAAGGTCGCTCTGCTGGTCCACAACGAAATCCCACTTGTCCAGTTTCGTGGCGTTTCCGGCCTCGTCCGTGAACGTGAAGGCCATCTCCTGGTCGAGCGGCTTGTCGGCGGTTCCCACATGGGTGTTCACCATCGGGCTGATTTCCACTTCGGCCTTGGCGTCCTTGAACGAATACTCGGACTTGACGAGGTTTCCGTTGTCCTTTGCTATGAACGCGATTGTGGTCTCGCCGTTTATCACGTCCTCGGGAGCCGGAATCACGACGCCGACTTCAGGAGGCGTGACATCCTTCTGCACTCCCACGGATTCCTCAGTCGTCTTGCCGGACTTGTCGGTGGCGCGCACATAAATCAAATTCAAGCCTTCAGGAGAATTCGCAAGCGACACATCGACGTCGCCGGCCCTGAGCGGAGTCCAAGTGCTTCCGTCAATGGAATATTCGATGGCGGCGATTCCGTTCACATCTGTAGCCTCGGCGGAAAGCTTCACAGAATTCTGCGCCCACTGCTGGTTCATCGGAGAATTGATTTTGACGACCGGAGCCTCGTTGTCCACGAGAATGTTGACAGGCGCGGAAGCGTATTCGTTTCCGATTGAATCCTTCACCTTCACTGAGATATTTCTATAGAGACCGTCCTTTTCGAATTTGACGATTATCTTCCTTGGATTTTCCGCCACATTCGGCGCCTTCGCGTCAATAGGCGCGCCGTCCGCGTTCTCAAGCTCGGTGACAGGGGCGATGTAGTCGCCGGTGACGACGGACACGCCTGCCGGGGAACCCGCCAAAGACACAGTGACAGGTCCGTAGACATTCGCGAAGCCCTCGAACTCAAAGGAATCGCTCAGAATCCACTGGTCGTCCGAAGAGGCGTATTCGGCGTTGCTCGGAGTCCAGTAGACTTTCGCCGCATCATCGATTTTTGAAGAGTCCATATCGCGGACGATGGCTACAGTTCCCCTGCAGCTGGCAGTCCCCAAGTCGGTGATTGCGTCCACGGTTATGACGGAGAGCCTAGAAGGCTGCTTTCCGATGTTGAACTGGGCAGAATACAAATTCTCAGAGACGAGCGAGACTGGAATCTCTTTTCCAGAGGAAGACGCCTCCCCTCCGGGAGCCTTCTCGCCATCCACTTTGAACGAAACAGACTTCACAGGAATTTTCGACTCGATTTCGACGGACACAGGGATTCCATCGGCATCCTTTGCCATCTTGAAGAACATTCCGTTCGCGAATTCAAAATCCCCGATTTTCTTGATGAAAACCTTCGCGTCGCTCACAGCCCTCACCTCGTGGTCGGAGACTGCCGGCTGCTTGGCCCCGTAGGAGACTGAAGCGGTGAATTTCTTCACGGCCGTGTTTATCTCGTTCCTTGAGAATCTTCCGAAAGCCCCTGAAAGTTCATTCTCTCCCTGGAAGGCCGTTGCGTAGTAGATTTCCTCGGCATCGACCCACCTGATTTGAGGAGCGTCGGCGTTGACCTTCTTGCCCTTGGCGTCCCTTCCGATTTTCTTCACATTGGACACGAAGAATGCATCCGTCGCCTTTTCCCCGTTGTCCAAGACGACCTCCACAACGGAAACCCCGTCCGGGAACGCCGAGCAAGGCAGCTCAAACGAGAATTCACTCTCGCCGGAGCGGCCGGAAGGAAGCGGCAGAGCAACGAACTCTCCAACGGAAGCGGCTTCCGGGAGTTTGGACATTTTGTTTCCAGAGGCGGAATCGTATCCGCAGCCGAAAGAATATATTCTGTAGCCGAGCGATTTCACCGCCGCCACAGACTTGATTCTTCCATTGAACTTGAGGCTCTGGACAGGAGGCACGAATTCCGGCTTCGCAGGAACCTCGGCCTCTGGATTTTCCGCGAGGGCGGCGGCAACATCGGCTTCGTATTTCGCGTCAGCTTCGGCCTTTGCGGCTTCAGTAGCCTCGCGCACGATTTTTTCCACATCGAACGCCTGCAAAGACTCGTCCAAATGAAGCTCAGGCACATCGACTTCCATCTTCGACCTGAACACCAACGGCTGGCTGTCGAAAGTCCGGTTCTGGTCGGTCGTCACGCGCACCACGACAGGCGCGGAGTCTCCATCGGCAGCCCCCGCCTTCAAGTAGATTACGTTGTTCTTGAATTCTACCGTGGCGAAACTGGTGTTCGGAACCAAAGAGACCGTCTTTATGTTTCCGACGTCCGTAGAATTGAGGAAATATCCCGTAACCGGGTTGTTCTTGTCGTTGATGATTATCGAAGAGCCGTCGTTGCCCGGAAGAATCCTTGAGTCGTCGAAAACGACCTTCGGCTGCTCGGTCTCGATTCTCGTAAGGTTCTTCATGCTCACGAGCGACCGGAAGACAGAGACGCGCCCGTACTCGTCAGTGGCGAGGACTCTGATTTTCACCATGCCCCAAGGAGCCGAGGAAAGAGGAATCGAAACAGGAAGCTCGCGGACTCCCGGCTGCAGAGCAACCTCATCCTCGAACGAAAAGCCGCTTCCGCCAGAAACTGCGTACTTCACGCTCGCCAAGACAGCGTCCGACTTTACTTTCAAATCAAAGCGGGGATTGTCCTCCGGGTGGAACTTCTGTCCGTACATCACGTTCGTCTCGAAGACAGGAGCCTTGCCCTTGGAGACAAATTCAACATCGGAAGTATGCCCCTTCACTCCGTGAATGTCGGTGGCATAGACAGAAACAGAATGCTTTCCATATTTGAGGGCCTTGTCCGAAAGAGGAACATGGAAGCTTCCGTGGGTCTCCACAGTTAGCTCCTCCCCCCCGTCGACGCGGTAGGAGACAGAAGCCACTCCGTCGTCGTCGCTCGCAAGTCCGCTGAGATAGCATGAGGACGGATTTCCATCCACCGCCTCGCCAGAAGCGGGAAAGTCGATTTTCACAGACGGCTTGTCCAATTCCTGATTGAGCAGAAGCTCCTTCTTCAATGTCGTGGAGTTTCCGATTGTGTCCCAGGCGGTTATCTCGATTTCCGCGGATTTTCCAGAGATTCCCCTGGTGTCGACTTCCTTGTAGAAATACGGATTTCCTGGAACGAGCTCAAAATCCCCGGTTTCGTTTCCGAATTTCCATGAAAGCTTGGAGATTCCAATCTTGTCCTTCGCGTAACCGGCGATTCCGAAGATTCCGTTGCTGACCTCGCCCTCCGCGGGAGAGAGAATCTTCACGTCCGGCTTTGTGTTGTCTATGAAATAGAGATAAGAATAAACGGAAGAAGACCCCATCTTGTCAAACGCCTTGAACCAGATTACGGCAGGTCCGTCTGGGAAATCCCTCGTGTCGACGGGCATCTCGAACTTCCAGATTTTCTCTTTTTTGTCGTACTTGAGCTTGACCGAATAGAACTCGTCGCCGCCGTCCACAGAATAGGCGAGTGAATCGATTCCGTTTCCATCGTGGACAGTTCCCTTGAGAGTAACCTTGCCCGACACAAGCTCTCCGATTCCGTGGTTGGAGATTTCAGTCACAGGCTGCCTTCTGTCCAGGTTCCAAGTGACCTTGACGCGCTTTCCGACGCCCTCTTTCTTTCCCTCGTCCACCTGGAAATCCTCGCCGTAGACTTCTATCGTGTGGGGGCCTTCCTCAAGCTCGGTCGTGTCCAGATAGTACGACCAGAACTGAGTTCCGTTCGCGAGAACCTTGTGCTCCTCGTCGCCGTCGAAAATGAGCCAGACGCGGGCAGGCTTTCCGTCGTTGTCGTCGTCTATACATGTTCCGACAATGTTCAAGTTGCCCGGAACGCGCATGTTCGGCTGCGGATTCGTGATTCCAGAAACAGGCCTGTCCGACTCCGGATCTATGTAGATGTTGAAGGGGCCTCCATAGGCGACATTGCCGCCCTTGTCCTTCGCAGTGACAATAACATTGTACTTTCCAGTTTTCTTGGATGAAAGGTCAAATTCCTCCTTCCAACTGTCCATCTTCTCGACTTCGCGTTTTGTGATGTCCCTTTTTGCAAAAATCTGGTATGAGACCAGGAACATCAGAATCAATGCGAACGATAAGGTCTTTCGGTTCATTTTCAACTCCGGTTTTATGACATTGAGCTTTATAAAATTGTATAAAATCCCTTCTTAGAGATTTTAGAGATTTTGGAGATTTTCTCAACAACTTATTCTGAATTTTGGGTCTTTTTGGGAAAAAATAATGGCCAAATATCACTGCCATAAAAATATGCTGGCTTCAAGAACAAGTCTCGAAGCCAGCACTCTTTCACTTTTTCAAAGTTTTTTCCATATGTGAAAGGATATTATAATGAAAAAAAATCAAAGCGAAATCTTGTGGTTGCTCACGTTGTCTGAAAGATAGGCCTTGAACTCGTCGAAGGTCATGGTCTTCTGCTGAAGGCCGGAATCGGCGCGGAAACGCACGTTCACAGAGCCGGACTCCTTCTCCTTCGCGCCGACGACGAGGATGTAAGGCGTCTTGTGCTCGCTCGTGATGTACTTGATGTTGCTCTTCATGTTGTCGCCGTTCGTGTAGGCTTCCGCCCTGAAACCGGCGACGCGCAAATCAGTCGCGACCTGCTCGGCGTAGTCGTTGAAGTCGGCGCCGACAGGAACGACGGCGACCTGCTCGAAGTGGAGCCACGGCGGCATCGCGCCCGCGAAGTTCTCTATCAAGATTCCGAGGAAGCGTTCGAGGGAACCGAGGACGGCCCTGTGGAGCATGACCGGATGGTGCTTCTGGTTGTCCGCTCCGATGTAGGTGGCGTCGAGCCTCTCCGCGGAAGGAAGCTGGAAGTCCGCCTGAATCGTGCCGCACTGCCATTCGCGTCCGAGGCAGTCGAAGAGCTTGAACTCAAGCTTCGGACCGTAGAACGCGCCCTCGCCCGGCTGAATCTCGTAATCAAGGCCGGCTTCGTGGCAGGCGTCAGACAAAGCCTTCTCGGCGCGCTCCCATGTCGCCAAGTCTCCGACGTGGTCCTCAGGCATCGTGGAGAATTTCACAGTCAAGTCGTCGAATCCGAAATCGTGGTAGACCCTCTTCAAGAGCTTGCAGAACTTCGCGACCTCCGAAGCCACCTGCTCCTCCGTGCAGATGATGTGCGCGTCGTCCTGGACGAAACCGCGGACGCGCATTATTCCGTGGAGGGTTCCGCTAGGCTCGTTCCTCACGTCGTGGCCGAATTCGGCGAGGCGCAGCGGAAGCTCCTTGTAGGAGCGGGACTTCGACTTGAAAATCTCAAGCGCGCCCGGGCAGTTCATCGGCTTTATGGCGAAAGTCCTGTTCTCGGACTCCGTGATGAACATGTTCTTCTGGTAGTGGCCCCAGTGGCCTGAACGCTCCCAAAGCGACTTCGGCATGATGGCAGGCGTGTTGACTTCCTTGTAGCCGTCCGCTATGACCATCTTCCTCATGTAGTCCTGGATTGTCGTGTACATCGCCCATCCGTTCGGGTGCCAGAAAATCTGGCCCGGGTCTTCAGGGTCGATGTGGAACAAGTCCATCTGGACACCGAGCTTTCTGTGGTCGCGCTTCTCGGCCTCCTCAAGCATCTTGAGGTAGTCCTTGAGGTCGTTCGGCTTCGCGAAGCAGTAGGTGTAGATTCTGACGAGCTGGGGGCGCTTCACGTCGCCTCTCCAGTAGGCTCCGGCCATCTTGGCGATTTTGAACGCCTGCTGGTTGATTTCCTTCGTGGTCGCGACGTGCGGGCCGCGGCACAAATCGATGAAGTCGTCCTGCTGGTAAGTCGTGATGACGGCATCGGCCGGCAAATCGTTTATCAACTCAATCTTGTAAGGCTGATCGGCGAAAATCTTCAACGCCTCGTCCTTCGAGACTTCCGTCCTCTTGAATTCGAAATTTCCCGCAAGGATTTTTCTCATCTCCTTCTCGATAGCTGGAAAATCGGTCTCGGTAGGCTTTGTGCCGGTCGTGGTCTGGGTGAAGTCAAAGTCGTAGTAAAATCCATTGTCGATTGCTGGACCGATTGCGAATTTCGTTCCAGGAAAAAGGTGCATGATAGCTTCTGCCATGACGTGGGCGCAACTGTGGCGAATCGTCTGAAGCTGTTCGTTTTCAGCCATTTTTGTTCTCCAATAATAAATAAGATTCTGCCATTCTATGACTTTGTTGGAAAACTCTCAATTCTCAATAAATTCGGAGAGCAAAAAACCGTCTTAATTTCAATATTTTCTCGCTCACTTTTCAATTGTATTTTTCCGATATTAGATGATATGGAAAACTCAGAAAATTTCACAACAAAAATAATTCCTCTTCTGGACGAAAAAGCGAAATGGTACGACACGGAAGAATTGCCAAGGCTTTTGGAGGGATATCGTCTTCTCCACGCATGCGTGAAGAGTTTGTTTGATTTTCTAGTAAAGAAATCCCTGATAACGCCAGACCCTTATAAACTCGACAAAAAAATCAACGACATAAAGGCTCCCGACGGGAAACAGTTTGTGGAAACAGAGCGCTCCACTGTCATGGGGCAGAGGCTTTCCGACTACGAAAGCATGCTCGACTTTCTGAGCAACTACTACAAGTTCTCTACAGCGCACCTCAGTCTCACGAACATAAAAAAGCTCAACGATTTGAACAATTCATTTCACTGGGCGAATTTCACCATAAACAACAGCAAGACCAACACGAGGGTCCTCGCAAACATAGTCGCGGAGGGAAGGCAGAGCAGCGACACGCTCACTTCCAGCATGATAGGCGACAGTCTTTCAAAAGCCTCTAAGGCGATGAACGACATCAACGCGATTCTCAAGGACTACACGGAATTCAGGAAGGAATTCTACAAGGGACAGATAAGAAGGAACGTGTTCTCGCAGTCCGGCTTCAGCGCGGAGAAGGCGTTCAGCTCTCCGATGGAGGAGATGAACCAGATAAAGAAGAATTTCGCCGCCGGAATGGGAAAAGCCGCGTTCATAAGCGAATTGATAGAAGAAATAATCCAGGAAGACCAGGGAGAAAAGAAGGAAGAGGCAAGGAACAAGACGCTCGCCAAGATGTCAATCACCTCAAAAAAGCAGAGCACAAAGCAGGAGAAGAAGGTCGACACGAAGGCAATGCTTTTGGAATCGCTGCTCACGCTCGGCGGTCTTCCGTCTGTCCTGCAGGCGATTCTCGAAAAAGTGAAGGCCAACCACGACCTTCTGGAAGCCTCGCACACGACGATGTTCGAAAAGTTCAAGAGGATGCTCAGGAAGGCGTTCAACTTGGAGGAACCGCCACTCTACTATCCAATCATCATCGTGGAGCACGGAACGGGCGCGAAGAAGCACGAGAAGATAAACTACAACCAGTTCATAGCCGACATAGCCACAAAGGCGAAGCGATACACGATTTTCACGCAGAAAAAGTCGCAGGGCTACTCGAAGATAGTTTCGATGGAGGAGCCGAAGCTCTTCGACTTCCTCTCCGCCCAGGTGACGGACTGCAACAGGCTCTTGGTCCTGCTGAATTCCCTCGACGACTACTTCAAGGCCGTGGCGACACCGCAGGAGAAGACCCGCATAAAGGGCTTGAAAATCGACATCACCAACATGAAGAACCTCGTCATCAAGACGAACCAGAAACGCGCCGACTACGCGAGCTACATCGAGGAAGTCGAGCAGATGAAGAGGCTGGGGATAAGCATTTAGATTCAAGAAAGGGAAGAACGGAAAGAACGGAAAAGAGATTTTTTCGTCCTTTCCGTTTTTTTTATTTGCATATAAAATCAGTATATGCTGAAGAAGATATTCAAAAAGGTATTGCTGACCGCGCTTTTGACCTTCACGTTGAATCCAGTTTTCGCAGACGAAGCGGAGGATGAACTTGAGGGCAAGGCCGAGTCCGAGAAAACGGAAGAGACAAAGAAGACTTCCGACATAAACGCTGACATTCAAAGGGAATTCAACATAGCCATAGCATCAACGAATTTCAATTTGAATCCGCACACGGCCGCATATTCGATGGAGGCGCAGATTCTTGACGGGCTTTACGAGGGGCTTTATTCATACGACCCGCGAACGCTAGAGCCGAAGAACGCCCTCGCCACAAAATGCAAAATCTCCAGGGACAAAAAAAGGCACACATACGAGATACGCAAGGGTGCGAAATTCAGCGACGGAAGCCCAATAAACGCATACTCGGTGCGGAACGCATGGCTCATGCTGCTCTCCACCCCGAACGCCCCATACGCTTCGTTCCTCGACTGCGTGAAGGGCGTCAAGGAATTCAGGAACGGCAAGGTCTCCGAAAGCGAAGTCGGAATCATCGCGCGGGACGACAACACTCTTGTGCTCCACCTGCTCTACCCCGCCTCGCATTTGAACAAGATTCTCTGCCACCACGCGTTCTCCGTCAAAACCGGCTCCGACAACGTGTTCTCGGGAGCTTTCGTCATCAAGGAAAGGGCGGACAACACGATTCTTCTCGAAAAGAACCAGAACTACTGGGATGCGGAGAACGTGCAGATTCCTTCGATACGAATAACCACATCGGACGAAATCACCGACAACGCATGGAAGTACAACGCGGGTGAAATCGACTGGATAGCGTCCGTCTTCAACGCGAAAAAGATATTGAACCCGAACGCGGTTCATCTTTCGGCGATTTTCGGAACAGAATACATATTCTTCAAATGCCAGAATCCTCCGTGGGACAGGGCCGATTTCAGGAACGCGCTCATGGCGGCTGTCCCTTGGGCGGCTCTCAGGAAGAACATCCTGGTGCCGGCCACGACGCTCGTCTATCCGCTCGCGGGCTACCCGAAAGTGGATGGGCTCACCGACACGGAAGCGGAGGAGGCAATCTACTTGATGCAGGAGGCGAAGAAGAGCGCCGGCATGAAGGAGAGCGACAAACTCAAGATAAAGTTCGAGCTTACGGCGGTCTCCGACAGGCAGAAGGAGTTCTTCCAGATTCTGAGCGACGCGTGGAAGCCGCTGGGAGTGGAGCTTGAAGCGTCCATAACAAACGACTACAGGTATGTGGAGTCGATTTCGGAATCAGAAGCCGACTTGTTCGTGTACTCGTGGATTGGGGATTTCGCCGACCCGCTGGCCTTCCTGGAACTTTTCAAGGACGGCTCCACGCTGAACCAGACCGTGTGGAAGAACGAGAAATTCAACGATCTGCTGAAACAGGCCGCCGAGACGACCGACAGCGACACGCACAACAAGCTGCTCTCCCAGGCCGAAACCGCCCTGCTCGACGACGGGGTCGTGATGCCAATCAGGCACTCGATGTCCCTCAACGCAGTCAACACGAACGCGGTGGGCGGCTGGTACACAAACGCCCTGGACATTCATCCATACAAATATCTTTACTTCAAGGACTACAAGCAAAAAATTCCGAACGTGGTAAAGTTGGAAAAAAAGAACGAAATCTCCGCTAGAAATTGATTTTAGTTAATTCGATTCTTCATAAACCGATAATGAATTTATTATGCTTTACTATCTTGGTGGAATTCTAACCCAGTACTTTGGACCGGCCAGACTTTTGCAGTCCTACACGGTCCTCATCGTCCTCGCCCTTTACACGGGCTTTCTCTTGATTCGCTACGGTCTGCCGCACTTCTACGACAGGCTTCCCCACGACAGGGGCCGGGAATTCACAATCTCGGCCGAGGCCGCGAAGGGCAAACCAACAGGCTCAGGGGTTGTCTGGGTGACAGCGTTCGTCATCCTGAGTTTCATTTTCGTTCCACTGGATTGGGAAAAATGCGCCGTGCTGGTCTTGATTTGGCTCATGATGATGACGGGCTATCTTGACGACGCGAGCAAGGCTTCCTGGGGCGAATACAGAAAGGCGATGCTCGACCTTTTCCTGAGCGTCGCGGCCTCGGTGGTTTTGGCGATTTACCTGAAGGAGCAGTCGGGGGATGAAAAAATCTACTTTTGGCTGCCGTTCATCGCGAACAAAATTTCAATCGCTCCTTGGCTTTTCATAATCATATCCACAGTCGTGCTCTGGGCCAGCGTCAACACGACGAACTGCACGGACGGCGTGGACGGGCTCAGCTCCACCCTCGTGCTGGTCGCGCTCATAACGCTCGGCTCAGTCTTCTACTTCATACTCGGACACAAGGACATCGCGGCGTATCTTCTCGTTCCGCACATTTCCGACGGCGCATCCTGGGCGGTGATGACGTTCTGCCTCTCAGGCGTTCTGATGGGCTACCTCTGGCACAACGCCTACCCAAGCCACGTCCTCATGGGCGACGCAGGAAGCCGCGCTCTCGGATTCTTCATCGGAATCGGGGTCATGGTCTCCGGCAATCCGTTCCTGATTCTCGCGACGTCGTCCGTTATTTTCATCAACGGCGGAATGGGACTCTTGAAGGTCGCGCTCAAACGCTTCCTCCACATCTCGTTCTTTCCGAACGTGCGCTTCCCTCTGCACGACCACATGAGAAAAAACCACGGCTGGAGTCCGACCCAGGTTCTGCTCAAATTCATGATGATTCAGATTCTGGTCACGCTGGCGATTCTCGGAGTCATATTCAAAATCAGATAGGCGGAAAATTCCACCAGTCGACAAAAGTCAGCTTTCAAATCCGCGACATTTGGATTCAGTCCATGTTTGCGGATTTTTTTTACATTCAGTTTTGTATATAATTTCCGCATGAGAATCAGAAATATTAAATACATGGCGATTGCCGTCCTGGCATGTCTGTCAATCGCCTCATGCAAGAAGACAATCGGTTATTCCGTCGTTCTCTGGGGCGACGAGAAGAACCAGCTGGACAACGGCGAAATTGTGAAAGTGCTCGTTAGGTCCAACATCACGCACACCTACATCATCGAAAATCCAAAGACGAAGGAAAAAAAGGAAATTCCACTTTGGCAGCTTTCAGAGCCTGAATCGAAATCGAAGGCGAAGAAGACGTCGCTCATCATAAGCGAGTACGCGAATTCGTTCGCCTCTGTAAAACTGGACGGGCTTCCGATAAGGGCGGAGGCAATCAACACGGCGAAGCAGGTCTACAGGCTCAGAAAAAACGAAATCATCAAGGTCCTCTTCAAAGGCGAGGGGGCGAAGGTGAATTCAATGGAAGGAGAATGGTACAGGGTGCTCACGTCCGAGGGGACGCAGGGCTGGTGCTTCTCCTACAACCTCGACATCTATGAGTCGGAGAACGGCGGAAAACGGGAAGTTCAAGTCGCGAAGAAGAACGACGAAGTGCAGGCCGACGATGCGAACCTGCAGACGATAAGAAGCCACAAATGGTATCCGAACGAGTACAGATATTTATTGAAGAAAAAAATCTACGACTTGAACAAGATGAAGAGCAGCTTCGGCTTCTTCCTGGACGAAGCGGAGAAGAAAATCTCATTCGCGAACAGCGAGGACGAAAGAAGCTGGGACTACAGCGGCATAAAGAAGATTTCCGGCAAACAGATTCTCTTCGAGGGCGCGAACGTGAACGTGACTGTGAAGAACGACGAGGAAATCGTCCTCCAGTACGTCGAGGCGGGAAAGCCGAAAAATGTCGTGTTCAACAGTTTCGGCGAGGACGTGGACGGAATAATCGAGAAGGAGCGGAACAGAAGGATTGGCGCAATGGAAAAAATCGCGTCTCTCGGGCCACGCTTCTCAAGCGAGAACTACGGAACGCTCGTGTTCTCTTCCGGAAGCGGCGACGAATACAAGTTCAACTGGCAGAATTTCGCGCTTCTGCAGCCGGCGGTCATTCCAAGCTCGGCGAAGACAAGCGGAACGGTCGCAATCAAATACCTGATTCCAGATTCCATGAAGTCAAGCTACGACGGGCTTCTCACGTTCGACTTCGGCGGAGACTACGAGGTGAATTTCCTCTACAAGCTCACCGACAGCGGACTCAGGCTTGAGGATGCCGTCCGGGGAAAAATCGAGGACAACATCTTGAAGGCAAAATCATCATCGGCAACTGTAATCTTCTTGGAGAAATAAAAAATGGCATTCGTACAATTTTCCCAGGTCTCGCTCGCGTTCGGCGACAGGGACATACTCAAGAACGTCTCTGTAAACCTTCAATCGGGCACGAAAGCGGCTCTGACAGGCGCGAACGGAGCCGGAAAATCGACGCTCATAAAGGTCATGGCGGGTCTCGTGCAGCCCGACGACGGAAAGAGAATCGCGGAAAAAGGAGCGCGCGTCGCCTACCTTCCGCAGAGCGGCCTCACGCACCACGGCTGCACGATTCGCGAGGAAGCGGACAAGGCTTTCCAGTTCGGATACGACTTGCAGAAGGAACTCGACGAAATCGGCGACAAGTTGAAGGAGAACACGGACGACCAGGCGGAACTGCTCGAACGGCACGACAAAATCATCAACGAGCTTGAGGATTCGGGCTGGAACAGGAGGAACGTCCTCGCCGAGCAGGTTCTCATCGGACTTGGCTTCAAGCAGGAGGATTTGGACAGGAACTGCGAGGAATTCTCCGGCGGCTGGCAGATGAGAATTGCGCTCGCGAAAAGCCTGATGGTGAACCCGGACATTCTTCTTCTGGACGAGCCGACGAACTATCTCGACATCGACGCGAGGGAATGGCTTGAGACCTTCCTCGGAAATTTCAAGGGCGGATTCTTGCTCGTAAGCCACGACCGCTACTTCCTCGACCACACAATCAACGAAGTCTACGAGCTTTTCAACGGCGACCTCAAAAAGTATTCGGGCAACTTCAGCCACTACGAGAAGGTGCGCGAAGTGGAACTTGAGACCTTGATGAGGGAATACGAGAAACAGCAGGCGGAAATCCAGCACCTGCAGGAATTCATCGACAGGTTCGGGGTGAAGGCGACGAAGGCGGCACAGGCGCAGGAAAGGCAGAAGCAGCTCGACAAAATCCTCGAAAACGAAATCGTGATTCCAGAGACGATGAAGAAAATCCACTTCAAGTTTCCGGCGGCTCCACATTCGGGCAGGCTCGTCGTCACCCTCGAAGGAATCACGAAGTCCTACGACGGGCAGAGGAAAGTTATCGACAACCTGGACCTCGTGCTCGAAAACGGCGACAGGCTGGTGGTGGCGGGCCACAACGGAGCCGGAAAATCGACACTCTTGAGGATTATCGCCGGGGTCGACCCGAATTTTGAAGGAAACGTGAAACTCGGAGCGGGCGTCTCAATCGGCTACTTCTCACAGGACAACGCGGAATCACTCAAGGGAAGCCAGACGGTTCTTGAAGCGATAGAGGCGGAAGCCCCACTCGAACTGATTCCGAAAGTGCGCGACATGCTCGGAGCCTTTCTGTTCAGGGGCGACGACGTGTTCAAGAAAATCGACATGCTCTCAGGAGGCGAGAAATCGAGGGTCGCGCTGCTGAAACTTCTTTTGCGGCCGGTCAACCTTCTCATCCTCGACGAACCTACGAACCACTTGGACATGCACTCGAAGGACGTGCTTCTCCAGGCTCTCAAGGATTTCGGAGGAACTGTCATCTTCGTCTCGCACGACCGAGGCTTCATCGAAGACCTCTCCACACGCGTCCTCGAACTCACGCCGGGCGCGTTCAGGATTTTCCCGGGCGACTACAAATACTACATGCAGCGTCTTGAGGACGAGAAGAACGGAGTCGTGGGGGAATTCAACGCAGGAACTGCCGTCCCGAAAGCGGCGGACAAAGCACAGAAAGAGAGCGTGGCCACAGCGGCGAAGGCGGTTTCCGCCTCCAAAATGAGCTGGGAAGAGCAGAAGAAGGCGGAGGCAGAAAGGCGCAAGGCGGAGAAGGCCGTCGCCGCAATCGAGGCGGAAATCGAAAAGGCCGAGAAGGCGAAGGCGGAAGCGGAGAACAAGATGGCGGACCCGGAAGTCTACTCGAACGGAGAGAAGGCGAAGGCCGTCCAAAAGGAAATAAACGAACTTTCAGAGAAGCTTGAGGAACTGAACCTTCAATGGATGGAAGCGGAAGAGAAACTGGAGGCTCTTTCGTGAAACTTTCCCTCGTCCTCGCATTCCTTTTTTTCGCAGGCTCCTTGATTGGCTGGGGAATCGAACTCGTCTGGAGAAGGTTCTTCTCGTCGAACAATCCCGAGCGCAAATGGATAAATCCGGGATTCTTAATCGGCCCCTACCTGCCGCTCTACGGATTCTCGCTCACAATCCTCTGCCTCATGTCGTTCATCCCGGTGGAAAAACTTTTCCCGGCACTCGACTACCATTTCCAGAAGGCGATTCTCTTCGCGGTCATGGCGCTTGTCATAACGGCAATCGAGTACATCGCGGGACTCATCTTCATAAAGGGAATGAAGGTCAAACTCTGGGACTATTCAAGCTGCTGGGGGAACATCCAGGGGATAATCTGCCCGAAATACACTTTCTTCTGGTGGATTTTGAGCGCGGTGTACTACTTCCTCATCCACCCGGAAGTCCTCGACTGGCTCTACTGGCTGTCCGAGAACCTGTCGTTCTCCTTCTTCGTGGGAATGTTCTACGGAGTCTTCATCATCGACCTCTGCTATTCTATGCAGATTCTCGTCAAAATCCGAAAATTCGCAGCGGAGAACGAAATCGTCGTCAGAATCGAGAATTTCAAGGAATCGATACGGAAGAAGAACGAGGAACTGGAAGAAAAGAAGCACTTCCTGCTAACGTTCAAATCCGAAAGCCTGAATTTCAGGGAACAACTTTCGGAGCACCTGAAGAAGACAAGGGAAGAAATGGAAAATTCAAATTTTAAATGAACTTGAATTTAAGATTGAGAATTCATACTTCTAGCCTTAAAATTCAAAATTGACACAAAAAAAACGGAGGAAAAACTATGGGATTTTTGAAAGCTGCGGCAGGCGCTGCCGGTGGAACATTGGCCGATTCATGGAAGGATTATTTCTGCTGCGACTCGCTCAGTGCGGACGTGCTCGTCAAGAAGGCGGAGCACAAGGCGGGGGGCAGGAGCTCCAACACTTCTGGAACCGACAACATCATCACGGACGGTTCAAAGCTGATTGTGGCGGACGGACAGTGCGCAATCACAGTGGACCAGGGAAAAATCTTCAACATCATCTCTGAGCCGGGCGCGTACGAGTACAAGACGGGAACTTCCCCTTCCCTCTTCTCTGGCGGATTCGTCGAAGGGCTCAAGAGCACGATAAAGGACATGTGGGAGAGGTTCACGTTCGGAGGAGAGCCGGCGAAGGACCAGAGGGTCTACTTCGTGAACATGAAGGAAATCATCGGAAACAAGTACGGAACGGCCTCCCCGGTTCCGTTCAGGGTTGTGGACGCGCGCGCCAGAATCGACATGGGCATCGCGATAAAGTGCTTCGGAGAGTACAGCTTCAAGATAACGAACCCGATTCTCTTCTACACGAACGTCTGTGCGAACGTGACGGACGAATTCACCAGGGACCAAATCGCGAGCCAGCTGAAGACGGAGCTTTTGACGGCTCTCCAGCCGACGTTCGCTCTCCTTTCCGAAAAGGGAATCCGCTACTCAGCCCTCCCCGGCCACACGGAGGAAATCTCGGTCTACCTGAACCAGCAGCTTTCGGCCAAGTGGAAGGACTTGAGGGGAATCGAGGTCGTCTCGTTCGGCGTGTCTTCCGTGACAGCCGACGAAGAGGACGCGAAGAAAATCAAGCAGATGCAGGAGATGGCCGCCTACACAGACCCGACAATGGCCGCCGCCCGTCTCGTGGGGGCGCAGGCAGCGGCGATGGAGACGGCAGCCGGCAACGCGAACGGAGCCATGCACGGCTTCGTCGGAATGAACATGGCGGGAAATGCAGGCGGTTTCAACGCGCAGAACCTCTTCGCGATGGGACAGCAGCAGCAGGCGCAGGCGGCCCAGATGCAGCAGCAGGCGGCTCCGGCACAGGCTCCAGCGGCTTCGGCGTGGAAATGCGGGTGCGGAACTACGAACACTGGAAAATTCTGCGAGAACTGCGGAAAACCGAAGCCGGCGGACAACATCGGCTGGACCTGCTCGTGCGGTGCCGTGAACAAGGGAAAATTCTGCCAGGAATGCGGAAAGCCGAAGCCAGCGGGCGCTCCTCTCTACAAGTGCGACAAGTGCGGCTGGGAACCGAAAGACCCGAAGAACCCTCCAAAATTCTGCCCGGAATGCGGAGACCCGTTCGACGATTCGGACATCGTAAAATAAAAATCAAGCCCGCCCGGGAACAGCAGTTCCAAAAAGGCGCCCAGTTTCCGGGCAGGCTTTTCAAAATTCGGAAGGCAGAATGAAGAACATCAACAACTACAAATGCCTCGCTTGCGGAGGAGGAGTCAAGTTCGACCCGAAGGCCGGGATGGTCGTGTGCGAATACTGCGACTCCAAATACACAATCGAGGAGATAGAGAAGGCATACGGAAGTCCCGACGAGAAGAGTGCGGAAATCAGCGGAAGCGACGAGCAGGTTGAAAAATCCGAGAACGAAGCCGAAAACGAAGATTCCAGCGTGAACAACGAGGGCTTCGACTCCGGCGACACGAAATGGGACACTGACGGATTGAGTTCCGACTGGGGCAGCGACGGCTCCAAGATGAAGGAATATTCGTGCCCATCGTGCGGAGCCTCGCTCATCTGCGAGGAAACCACGGCGGCCACGAGCTGCCCATACTGCGACAATCCGACCGTCATCGAAAAGCAGTTCGCGGGCAACCTCAAGCCGGACTATGTGATTCCGTTCAAGCTGACAAAAAAGGACGCAATCGAGGCCCTCAAGAAATTCTACAATGGAAAGAAGCTTCTCCCAAAAGCCTTCTCCAACGAAAACCACCTGGAAGAGACGAAGGGCATCTACGTTCCGTTCTGGTTCTTCAACGGAACCACAATCGGAAACGCCACTTTCAAGACGACCAGGCGGCACAGTTCAAGAAGCGGCAACACGGAGACAATCACGACGAACCACTACAGCTGCTACCGCGAAGGAACGCTCGACTTCAAGATGGTGCCGGTGGACGCGTCGAAGAAGATGCCAAACGACATGATGGATTCTCTCGAACCGTTCAACTACAAGGAGCTCAAGGAATTCTCCACGGCGTATCTTCCGGGCTACCTCGCGGACAAGTACGACGACACAGTGGAAAACTGCTTTCCGAGAGCCAACACGAGATGCGCACAAACGCTTCTCTCGGATTTCAGGGCTTCGGTGAACGGATACGACACGGTCTCGCTCATCCACAAGAACATCAAGCTCAAGAGCGGAAAAGTCAACTACGGCCTCGTCCCAGTCTACCTCCTCTACACGAAATGGCACGACGAGAAGTACCTTTTCGCGGTGAACGGACAGACGGGCAAGGTCGTTGGCAAACTCCCGATGAGCGGAAAACTCGCGTTTCTGTATACGCTCAAGAATTTCCTGATTTCATCGGTGGTGGGCGGACTCATCTTCTTCCTCATTCTGAAAATCTCGGAGAACATGTGATGAAAAAACGACTCATTCTATTCATTGCCTCCATTTTTCTTCTCGTGTCGGCGAACGCTGCACATTCGGAGCATTTCATAGACAAGGCGGGACTTCTTTCGCTGAACGAAGCGGCCCAGATAGAGAACAGGCTTGCGGAAGTGTCCCAAAGCCACGAAGCGGGAATCTACATCATAACCGTGAAGGACTTCGGAAAATACGGCTACAGCATCGAATCGGCGGCGGAGGCAATCTACCGGCAGCTTAACTTAGGCTACGGAGAGGACGCCGAAGGCTATTTGATGCTTCTTTCGATGGAAGACAGGAGCTTCGACCTCTACTCGCACGGTCCAAAGATGAACACTTACTTTTTGGGCAATGGAAGAAGCGTGGAGAATTCCTTCATTCCAAGTTTCAAGAACGACGCATGGTTCGTTGGATTCGACAAGTTCATATCAAAGGTCGAATACACGATGGACAGCACGAATCTTGAAAGCGGCGGAAGCGCGAGCAGAAGCGGCTTCGACTATGCGAACCTGACAGACGAGCAGACGACATACTTGCTCATCATAATCGCGGCGATACTCATCATCAGCCTCATCATCGCACTCGCGCTCTTTTTCAAGGAGAAGAGGAAACTCAACAACATAGCGACAGCGACCGACGCCGACAGATACGAATCGAGCAGGGGCGTGGATTTCTCTTCTAGATACGACAGGTTCACACACAGGACGGTGCAGGTAATCCACCACCAGGAAAGCAACAACTCAAGAAGTGGTGGCAGCGGGGGCGGCGGCTCGCACCACTCAGGACATTTTTAATCAATTATTGGGAGTAGATAATGACAGATTTTGAAAAGTTGAAGGAAACAATCAACTCGGACATTCCGAACATGGTCGCGCTGGAAAAGCTTTTGACCTCGGTTCCTGCCATGGCACCGGAAAGCGGCGGAGACGGAGAACTTGAAAAATGCGAGAAGCTCGCTGAATACCTCCGCTCAATCGGATTGGACAAACTCGAACGCTACGACGCGAAGGACGGCAGGGTCTCTTCTGGAATCAGGCCGAACATGATAGCGACAATCGAGGGCGAAAAATCGGACTACAACATCTGGATAATGGCGCACATGGACGTAGTCCCGCCGGGCGACCTCAAGATGTGGGACAGCGACCCGTGGACCGTAATCGAAAAGAACGGAAAGCTCATCGGGCGCGGAGTCGAGGACAACCAGCAGGGGCTTGTCTCGGGCGTTTTCGCGGCGAAGGCTCTCATCGACAACAAGATAAAGCCCAAGCACACGGTGAAGCTCCTTTTCATGGCGGACGAGGAATGCGGCTCGGAATACGGAATAAAATTCCTGCTCAGGAAGCACAAGGAACTTTTCGGCAAGGACGACATCATCCTCATTCCTGACGGCGGAGATGCGAAGGGAGAGACAATCGAGGTGGCGGAGAAGAACATCCTCTGGCTCAAGCTGCACACGAAGGGACTCCAGAGCCACGGCTCGATGCCGGACAGGGGAAGGAACGCGTTCTTGGCGGCATCCGACCTGGCGCTCAGGCTCAACGATTTGGAGAACGTCTTCAACGAGAGGGACGAGATGTTCACTCCAAGCTACTCGACGTTCCAGCCGACAAAGAAAGAGTCGAACGTGGAGACCGTAAACATAATCCCCGGCGACGACGTGTTCTACATGGACTGCCGAATCCTTCCAAGATACACGCTCTCGGAAGTCAGAAAGACAATCGACGAGCGAGTCCTTGAAGTCGAGAAGAAATACGGCGTGAAAGTTTCGATTGAGGAACTGCAGCACAAGGAATCGCCCGCCACACCTGTGGACGCGCCTGTGGTGAAGAAGCTTTCGGCGGCCATAAAAGCGGCGCACGGAATCGAGGCGAGACCAATCGGCATCGGAGGCGGAACAGTCGGAGCCGAACTCAGGACGATGGGCTTCAACGCCGCAATCTGGTCGACCATGGACGAAGTGTGCCACCAGCCGAACGAATACTGCTGGATAAAGAACATCGCATTGGACGCGGAGACACTGGCAGCCCTTTTCCTGGACGACTAAACGAAAAAGCAAATGCAAAAAAAATCCACACGAACAAGGGCACTTCACCTAAGTTCATGTGGATTTTTTTTGTCATCAGACATGGAACTGGTCTATCTGGTCGCCGATTTGGCTTATTGAACCCTTCATTTTTACAGCGATTTCTGAAAGCATCGCGCCTGTGTTGTTTATCTTCTTGGCACCGATGGACATCTCGTCCATGCTGGACTTCATCACAAGTGTCGCATCCTGCAGGCGGCGAACCTCGTCGAGAATCTGCTTGTTTCCAATCGACATCTCCTCGGAAGCCGTGCGAACTTCGATTGTGCTGTCGTTCATCGTGTGGAGGGAATCCGTTATCTGCCTAGAACCTTCCTGCTGCTCCTCCATCGCGCTCTTGATTTGGCGGACGAGCTGGTCGGTCTCGCGAATCTTTTCGGCGACGATTCCGAACGCCTCGCTCGACTCCTGTGACGCCGAAACGACGGAGTTTATGGAAGCCTTGATGCTTGAGAGCTGGTCGCCGATTGTCTTCGACTGCGTTGTGGAAGTCTCCGAAAGCTTTCTGATTTCGTCCGCTACGACCGCGAATCCCTTTCCGGCGTCGCCGGCATGGGCGGCCTCGATTGCGGCGTTCATCGCCAAGAGGTTCGTCTGGGACGCGATGGACGCAATCGCCGAGTTCGCTTCCTGAAGCATCTGCGACTGCTCCTCGATTTCCTGAATCCTGTCGTTCACGTCTTTCTGCTTCTGCGCGCCGTTCATCGCCTGAGAAGAAAGAGAATCGAACGAATCGGCCATCTTGTCGACGGATTGGTTCACGGAAGCGATGTTTCCAATCATCTGCTCGACCGCAGAAGAAGCCTGGGAAACGCCCTGAGACTGGTTCTCAATCATGCGCTCAAGAGAATCGATGTTCGAGGCGATTTCGTTAACCGCGCCCGCAGTCTGGGAAACGCTGTCGCTCTGGTTGCTTATCTGGCCGTGCATGCTTTCGATGTTCGCGATAATCTCCGTTATCGAGGCTCCCGTCTCGTGCATGCTCGAATCAAGAGCGCTTCCGGCGGCGGAGAGCATCTCCTTGGAATCCTTCACGTCGGAGATGATGTGCTGGAGTTTTTCCGCAAACCTGTTGAAGCCGCCGACCAGAGCCGCGACCTCGTCGTGCCCCTTGAGCGGGATGCGCTTTGTCAAATCCGCGTTTCCTTCCGCGATTCCGTTGATGGTGTCCTTGACGATGATTATCGGCTCGACGATTGTATGGGCGATGACGAACGCGATTGCCACGCCAATCAGGACAGCGAGCAACGAAAGCGTCAAGATGAGCATCACGCTTCTTTGCACTTCAACGAAAAGCTCTTTTGTAGGACCGACAGTGACGAAAATCCAACCTGTTTCAGGAGAGATGATTCTGGCGGCAAAGTATGTTCCGTTTCCGACATCCTCCAAAAAGAGAATCTCATTGCCGGAAATCTTGCTCTTATAGTCTGAAAGTCCAAATTCCTCGAAGAAGTTGGCGTTCATGAGCTTTGCTGAATCCGGGTTTGTGACGTAGCGCCCCTGCTTGTCGAGGAGGAACGACTGACCAGAAGTTGAAAGTTTTATTGGAGAAACAAGTTCGTTCAAGCCTTTGAGCTGCATGTCCAGAGCCACGACACCGGCGAACACTCCGTTTCTGTCGACACTCGTGGAAATGGCGGCGACCATCGAATTCGTAACGCTGTCGAGATAGGGATCCGACACAGCAATCGTTCCCCTGCCCGCTTTTTGACCGGCCTTGAACCATGCGCGGGTCGTCTGGTCGTAGTCGCTAGGAGGCTCCCACCTGTCGTTTGCCCAGAAGAATCCACCGTCCCTCACAGGTGTTGAGCTGGCATAGTACAGCTCTGAAAAATTCGTCTTTCCATTCAGAACAGAAGCGAAAAAATTTTCGATGTGTTCCTGGTCATCTTCATGCGTCTTCAAATAGTTGCTGGAGTTGTATACGATTCCTAACGGCTCCCTCATGAACAAGTTGATTTCCAAGTGTCCCTGAGTGATTTTATCAGAAGCATCCTCAGCGACATCAGCAGTCTTGCTTTTGCACTGCATGACGAGCACTGGAATCGCTATCAAAAAAACAGAAAAAAGAATTATGCCGACATTGGCAAAAATAAGTTTTTGTTTGATGCTTTTCATAAGGCTCCCTTGCAATTAAAAAAATATTAATTTTGCATTGATATAAAATGATATTTCATTTTTTGAAAAAATCAATCTTTTATAAACCAAGGAACTCTTGAAAGTTTCAGAGAAGACAGAAAAAAATCATTCGGAAGCGTCGATGTAGTAGTTCTCAAGTTCATCCCTACAAGCCAAGAAAATCTCTTCCATGTCAGGGTCGAACTGCTTTCCCATTCCTTCGAGCATTATCTTGCAGGCCATGTCGAAGCTCATCGGCTCCTTGTAGCATCTTTTGCTCACGAGAGCGTCGTAGACATCCGCCACCGCCATGATTCGGGCCTCAAGCGGGATGCCCTCGCCCACCTTTCCGCCGGCCGCGCCCTCCGGGTAGCCGAGACCGTCCCAGCGTTCGTGGTGGTAGCGGGCTATGTTGAAGGCGATGTCCACGAAAGCCTCCTCCTCCACGTCGCGGAGAATCAGGTTGACGATTTCGCCGCTGTGCTCGGAGTGCGTCTTCATTATCCGGTACTCGTCGTCGGTCAATTTTCCGGGTTTGCAGAGAATGTTCTTGTCGATGAAAATCTTCCCCAAATCGTGCATTGGAGCCGCGCGAACGATGTCCTCGCCCACCCGCTCCGTTATCGAGCTGAATTTCGGATTTGCGTCGCTCGACCAGTTTCGCTTGATTATCTCGTCCACCAGAATCTTCATGATGTCGCTCGTCCTCTTCACGTGTCCGCCCGTGTTTCCGTCGCGGGAGCCAATCATGTCGGCGAGCCGTGAGACGACGCGCCGCTGTATTTCCTGAATGTGGAGCGTCTGTTCGGCGACCTCGTTGCTCAAGTCGGAGGCGAACCGCTCAATCATCATCTTGTTCTGCTCCCTCTCGCGCACTTCCTCGTCAACGTCCTGCAGACCGCAAATCACCTCGGTAGGAACTCCCCTCTCGTCCCTACGGCAGACAATGAGGTTCGTGCGAATCCACCTGCTGTCCTTTCCGGAATTCTTCTTCGCCTTGAAATCTGCGCTGCAGCTGTCGGTGTCGCTGAGCATCTTCTTCCAGTTCTCCATGTTGTAGAATTCCCTCACGGAAATCATGTCGTCGTGGCAGTACATCGCGTCGGGGAGATTTTTCAATGCCGCGCTCGCGCTCGTGAACTGCTCGAAGAATTTGTGGACGGAAGTGGATGCGCGGATTTCCTGGAAACTGTCCTTCTGCAAATCTGTCTTGTAGAGGTTGTAGTAGATTTTCGATATGGCGTGGATGACGGAGGCGTTTTCCCTCTTGAGGTTCGAAGTCGTGAGGATGAACGTGACCCGCACCACAAAGAGGAGAACCCAGACAGCCAGGCAAAAAAGCAGAATCTTCGGCCTAGTCCCCTGCAAATAGCTCTTTGAAAGCTTGTACGTCATGGAAGCAGAGAAAGACAAATCAAATCCCCGTAGATGGTAGAAGATGAAGCCGACCTCGATTTTTCCGGGCGTTCCGTTGAAGCTCGCAATCGGATATTCACCAGAGACGACAGAGGGGTGGTAGATAAGGTAGTCGCCCACCTCAAGAGGAATGTACAAATCCTGCGAGACAAAGAAGTGCTTGACGTGCAAATCGTCCTTGTCGTAGTCGCGAAGGTCGATGGTCTGCACAAGCTCGTTGTCGGAACCGGGAAGCCGCTGATGGACTTCCACCATTCCGCACCATGAGTTGTTGATGTAGCACGGTTTTTCTATGTCTATGCGCATTGACCAATCGGAAACCTTTGAATCGCTGAAATTCTTCACGTCGCAGTCGTAAGTCGTCCCCGTGAACGATATGATTTTTCCAGCGACCTCAACGTCCATCTTGTCCCACGAATCGGCGACACCCCCGCGCGGATAAAGCTCCACCGTGCATTCGCCGTCCTCTCCGGCCTTTGTGAAACGCTCCTTCGAGTTGTATTTGTTCGTTGTATATATGAGTGTGCAAAAATTGATGACGATGCAAATCAAAAAAATGACCATCGCGGCAAAAATGATTGAGCCCGGTCTTTTTTCCCTTTCCATAAAAAAATTCCCTTTCGATTCTATATTATCACAGAAAACCTTTTAGATGTTAAAGGAACAGGAAAAGACAAAACAGACAATTGAATTCAAAAGAAAAACGGCAGCCTTTTTCAAAGCCGCCGTTCCGCATTTCAAAATAGACTGGTCAGAAAACGAAGTTTCCAAACGTTTTTACTGTTTTTCGAGCGTGATTCCTGTGCCGTCGTCAAAGACGTCATCTTCCGTCACTTTTCCGCCAGAGATTACGAAATCCTCCGTTTCCCTGTCGGCGGCGGCGATGTCCTTGAGCTTTTTAGCGTCGTCATCGTATTCTTTTGTCGCAGTCATCTTCACAGTGCCGTCTTTTGTCGGGTCTCCAGTGTAAGTGCCAATTTCTATCGTTCCTGTCAAAGAATAGACAGATGCACCTGCGACAGCGGTCATATCGATATCGTTCGTGTATTCGTTGCTGTTGTAGAATCTTACTGTCGATTTTACAATCATCGGAACATCGTCAACGTTGCCTGTCGCAAATCCATAGTAAGTCGCGACAACTTTCAACTCTTCTTCATCGTCGTCATCGGAGCACGAAGAAAAACCAAAAGACAAAGCCGCAACCGCGAGTAAAACTGAAATAGCCTTTCCAAAGAATTTCATGAAAAGACCTCCTGAAAAGAAAAATCGGCATTCAAAACAAAACGCCGGTTCAGCACCGAGAGCACCGAACAACATACTATACAAAAAAAAAGTAGTTGATAAAGCCTCTTTTCAGGATTCTTTCATTTTAGTTCAATTCGCCCTAGTACGCTTTGTCGTGCACGCCGGAGATGGCGCGGCCGCTCGGCTCGTCCATGTTCTTCCAGGCTTCGTCCCATTCGAGGGCTTTCGCGGTGGAGCAGGCGACGCCGGCTTCGTGCGGGACGACCTTTGCCGCGCTGTCGGACGGGAAAAGCTCGCTGTAGATTTCGCGGTAGTAGTATTCCTCTTTCGTCTTCGGAGTGTTGATGGGGAAACGCTTCTCCCTGCGCTCGAATTCCGCGTCAGAAACCTTCTCCTCGGTCATCTTCTTGAGCGTGTCAATCCAGTTGTATCCAACGCCGTCGGAGAACTGCTCTTTCTGCCGCCAGACGATGCTCTCCGGGAGCATGTCCTCGAAAGCCTTTCTGAGAATCCACTTTTCGATGCGCTGTTTTCCGTCGGAGAGGCGGATGTTCATCTTGTCGCACGGATTCAGCCTCATGGCGACGTCGATGAAATCCTTGTCCAGGAATGGAACGCGGCCTTCAACTCCCCACGCCATGAGCGACTTGTTCGCGCGGAGGCAGTCGTAGAGGTGGAGTTTGGACATCTTCCGAACAAGCTCTTCGTGGAATTCCTGAGGATTCGGAGCCTTGTGGAAATAGAGGTAGCCGCCGAAAAGCTCGTCGCTGCCCTCGCCCGAAAGCACCATCTTTATGCCCATCGACTTTATGACGCGCGCCAAAAGGTACATCGGAGTGGAAGCGCGCACTGTCGTGATATCGTAGGTCTCGATGTGGTAGATGACATCGCGGAGCGCGTCCAACGCCTCCTGAATCGTGAAGTGGACTTCGTGGTGTATCGTCCCGATGTAGTCGGCGGCTTTTTTCGCGGCAAGCAAGTCTGGAGAGCCTTCGAGGCCCACCGCGAACGAGTGGAGCTGCGGCCACCAGGCGGCCTGTTTTCCGTCGGATTCGATTCTCTTCTTGGAGAATTTCTGCGTTATCGCGGCAATTATCGAAGAGTCCAGTCCGCCAGAAAGGAGAACGCCGTATGGAACGTCCGACATGAGCTGCTGCCTCACAGCCTGCTCAAGTCCGTTCTTCACTTTTTCTATGACGGAAGGATTGATGACATCTCCCTTGTCGTCAGTCGCTTTTGGATTGTCCTTCACGTTGCAGAATGATTCCCAGTCGCGCTTGTACCAGCGGGTCGGCTTGGAGTCTTTCGAGTAGAAATAGTGTCCATTCGGGAATTCTTCTATTGAAGTGCAGTAGCCTTCAAGCGCCTTCAACTCGCTTGCGACATAGTAGCGGCCGTGCTTGTCCCAGCCCTGATAGAGCGGAATCACGCCGATTTCGTCTCGTCCAATCAAATACACGTCCTTCTCCGAATCGTAGAGGGCGAACGCGAAGATGCCGGAAAGTTTTTCGAGGAATTCCGTTCCGTAAGTCTTGTAGAGAGGAATGATGACCTCGCAGTCGCTCTTCGTCTTGAAACTGTACTTTCCCTCGAACTCCGCCCTGATTTCCTTGTGGTTGTAGATTTCACCGTTCACGGCGAGGATTATCTTTCCGTCGTCGGAAACGAGCGGCTGCTTTCCTGAAAGCGGGTCCACAATCGCCAATCTCTCGTGGCTCAAAATCGCGTTCTCTCCCGTGTACACGCCCGACCAGTCCGGCCCCCTATGCCGAATCGTCTTTGACTGCTCCAAAATCTGCTTCCTAAGCTCCTCTTTCAACGCATCGCCAATCGGCTGGCCGCCAACGCTCAAATCAAACGCGCCCACAAATCCACACATAAAAACCCCCGGATGGAAAAAAAATCAATTTAAATAAAAAAAAGGCGTCCATTCGGACACAATTCGAGTGTCGAATGAACGCCTTCGTTCAAAAAAATAGTACCTCAAATGCGAGTTTTGTTCAACGAGAGAAGGCTCAGGCAATCGCTCCGTTCACCCAGGACACAAGGGCGTCTTTCGGCTGGAAGCCTGTGGTCATGGCGACCTGCTCTCCGTCCTTGAACACGAAGATTGAAGGAACAGCCATCACTCCGAGCTTGCGGCTCAAGTCCTCGGCCTCGTCAACGTCGACCGCGAAGAACTTCACCTTTCCGTCGAACTCGCCCGAAGCGTCCTCAAGAACGGGCTTGAGCATCTGGCAAGGGCCGCACCATGTGGCTGAAAAATCGACGACCGAAAGTCCCTCTTTCACTGCTTCATCGAACTCTGACTCTGAAATTGCTTTTACCATCTTTTGCCTCCTATTTTGACAAATATGCAACCGCGCTCAACGCAGCCACGTTTCCTTCTCCGGCCGACTTCACATACTGGTATGGAAGACCCGTTATGTCTCCGCACGCGAAGCAGCCTTTTATGTTCGTTTCCATCTTCCGGTTCACCGCGATGTGGTTTCCGTCAAGCTCAAGCCCTGGAACAAGCTGTTTTGGCGAAATCGAATCGCGAAGGATGAAGAATCCGTCCGCTTCGACTTCCCCGTTTTTCATCACGAGCTTTTCGGCCTTCATTCTGCCCTGGAACGAAAGCGGAACGTCCTTGATTATCTCGATTTTTCCGTTTCCAGAAAACTCGAATTCTTCTTTTTTGTAGAGCGGAATGTAGGAAACTTTCTCGCAGACTTCCGCAAGGAATTTCGCCTCTTCCTCTTCCTTTTCGGTCTGGGCGATTACGGCGACCTTCTTGCCCTTGTAGAGCGGAGCGTCGCAGGTGGCGCAGTAGCTGACTCCGCGGCCGAGGAACTGCTCCTCGCCCTCGTAGGCTTTGCCAAAACTCACGCCCGTGGCGATTATGACGCTTTTCGCCGAGTAGGTCTTGCCGCTCTTCGCCGTCATGCTGAACTTGTCGCCCAGGGCGTAGCAGGCGGTCACCTGATCCTCGGTGATTTCGATGCCGAGAGAGTCCAGATGCTTTTTGAACGCAGCCTGGAGCTCGTCGCCCTTCACCGCCGGCAATCCCGGATAGTTCTGAATCTCGTGGGCTTTTCCCATCTTGTCCGTGAGATTGCGGCTTCCAAGCAGGATTATGCTCTTGTTGCGAATCTTGAGGGTTATCGCGGCAGAAACGCCTGCAGGCCCTGTTCCAAGAATCGCAACATCGTAAAGTTCGTTCGTCCCTGCCATTTTTTCTCCTTACAAAATTGGAATCATTTTTCCTGGAAGTTCATCAGGAACTTGTCGAGGATGGATTTGAGAGCCTTGAACTCTTCCGGCTCCATTCGGACGCAGCAGCCCACTTTCGCAGGTATCGAAGCGCACTTCTCGCGCAGGGCCATGCCCTCGTCAGTGATTCTGACAATCAAGTTGCGCTCGTCCTCTTTCGACCTTTCCCTTGTGATGAACCCCTTGGACTCAAGCGTCTTGAGGACCGGAGTGAGCGTCCCCGAATCGAGGAAAAGCCTTTTTCCAAGGTCCTTCACGTTCATCTCGCTCTTTTCCCAAAACGCCATCATCGCTATGTACTGTGTGTATGTCAAATCAACTTCGTCCAAAAAAGGCTTGTACCGCCTGACTATCTCCTTCGAGCAGACATAGAGGGGGAAGCAAAGTTGATTCGACAATTTTAGCTGTTCATAATTCTGACTTTCCATGCGTTACAGAATATCACAAATTTCTTTCTTCACCTTGTCCATGTTGGCAGTAGGCTCGAATCTTCTTACGATGTTGCCTTCCCTGTCGATGAGGAACTTGGTGAAGTTCCACTTGATGTCGCTTGAAGTCGAGAAATCCTTCTTTCCGATTCCGAGCATCTTCATGAGGATTTTCGAGAGCGGATTTGCGTCCTCGAAGCCTTCGAATTTCGTGTTCGCAGTGAGGTGCTTGAAGAGCGGGAGTGCGTTCTCGCCGTTGACCTCGATTTTCGAGAACTGGGGGAATTCGATTCCGAATCTTCCAGTGCAGAACGAGTGGATTTCCTCGTCGCTTCCCGGAGCCTGGTGCCCGAACTGGTCGCAAGGGAAGTCGAGAATCTCAAGTCCCTTTTCGTGAAGCTCGGAGTATATTTCCTGAAGTTCCTTGTACTGCGGAGTGAAGCCGCATCCAGTCGCCGTGTTCACTATCAAGAGAACTTTTCCCTTGTAGTCCTGCATTGAAACTTCGTTTCCTTTTCTGTCCTTGAATGTGTAGTCGTAAATCATGGTTCGCTCCTTAATCTATTACGATTTAATTGTGTTCAATCAATTTACAATCAGAAATATACACCCCAAACAAAAACTCGTCAATACATTTATAAAAATTAAATTGTATCCAATGAAATATTTTTCACCGCTCGTAAGTCCTCAAGACCTGCTCGGCCACCGCGATTCTGGTCAGGCGCAAATCCATGCTCTGCTTTTCGATGTAGCGGTGGGCCTGCGCCTCCGTCATCTTGAGGGTCTGAATCAGGACGCACTTCGCCCTGTCCACCATGCGAAGCTCCTCGATTTTCGACTGCAGCCTCATGTTCTCGGATTCGAGTTTCTGAATCTGGCGGCGGCTGGCGACAAGAAGCTTCACGGCCTGGTTGAAGAACTCAGGCGACACCGGTTTGGGGACCGCGAAAATGCCCGCGTCCTCCAGAATCGAGCCGAAATCGTCGATTTTCGTGCTGTCCACGAGGATTATTATGCCGCTCCGGGACGAATCGGACGCATGGAGCGCGAAATCGTCGCCGAACTCGTCGGGAAGCGGGGTGTCTATGATTATCAAATCGAATTCGGATTCGAGGAGGGTGCGCCGCGCTTCAGTGCAGCTCTGCGCGGTGGCAATCCTCGAAATCGGCTGGGAGATGAAAAGGCCCGATATTATCTGCATCGTCGAACTGGTGTTCGAAACGATAAAAACACTGTCCATAAGCTACCTCTGATTTTTATGGCAGAATAGACCTGTTCGATAACTTCGTTATCGCTCAGGTCGACGAGAATTGAATCGCAAAAATAGTGCGATTCAATTCTCGCATTTCAGAGTAACCTGTTCAGAAACTGAAGTTTCCGAACAGGTTTAATCAAATTTCCCCGAATTCGGGGTCGGAAATCTCGTCCTTTGCGCTGTCGAAAAAATCCATGAGGACCTTCGGGAAAATCTTTTTGGCGAAGTCGCCTTTCGTGGCGGCCTCGAACGCATCTCCAAGGCTTGCCGGAAGCGTCTGGAAATTCTCCACGTCTTTTTTTGAGGCCTTGTACAAATCGATGTCGGAAGACGGCATGAGCTCGCGCTTCTCCTCGATTCCCTCAAGGCCGGCTGAGAGCAGGGCATAGATTGCCATGTAGGGGTTGCTCGCCGGGTCGGATGCGCGGTACTCGATTCTCGTTCCGTCGTGGCGGGCGGCCGGGATTCTGACGAGCTGGCTCCTGTTCTGGCGGCTCCAGCTCACATACTTGGGGGCTTCGAATTCGCCGAGGCGGAAATAAGAGTTCGGAATCGGGTTCATGAAAGGCGTCATCTCGACAGCCCTGTGGAGGATTCCTGCCAGGAAGGACTTTGCCTCGTCGCCCATCTCGTCGCCGAAGAGGTTCTCTCCGTTCTTCATGAGGGAGATATTAATGTGGAGTCCGTTTCCAGGCTTTCCACCAAGCGGCTTTGGAAGGAAGCAGGCGAAAAGTCCGTTTCTCGCGGCAATCGTCTTCACGACCGTCTTGAAAGTCTGCAAATTGTCCGCGGCGTTCAAGACATCCGAATACCTGAAATCGACCTCGTTCTGCCCAGGTCCCGTCTCGTGGTGGGAAGTCTCCGGGTGGACCCCCATCTGCTCCAGAGTCAGGCAGATTTCGCGGCGCACGTTCTCGCCCTTGTCGCGGGGAGCCAAGTCGCAGTAGCCGGCGTTGTCGAACGGCTCGTGCGTCGGCTCTCCCTTGTCGTCGCATTTGAAGAGGTAGAACTCGCACTCGGTTCCGATGTTGAACGAATAGCCCTTCTTCCACGATTTTTCCACGAGGTCGGAGAGCATTTTCCTGCAGTCACCCTCGAACGGGCTTCCGTCGGCGTAGCGTATGTTGCAGAAGAAGCGGACGACACGACCTGACTGCGGCCTCCACGGAAGGATGCACAAAGTCGCGGGGTCGGGCACGAGGAAGAGATCGGACTTCGCCACGCTCAAGAAGCCCCTGACCGCGCTCGCGTCGAACGAGATTCCCTGTGAGAAGGCCCTGTCAAGCTCGCTCGGCTGGATTGAAATCGACTTTATGCTTCCGTATACGTCCGTGAAGAAAAGCTTTATGAAGCGGACATCGTTCTCCCTGATGTACTGCATCGCTTCCTGTTCTGTGTAAGTTCCCCTTTCCATTTTCAAACTCCAATTTCCAATCAGTTTTTGCCCTTGAAGACCATGAACTCGTCGTCGATTTCCCTGTCGCTTCCGGATTTTTCCTCGACGGCGCCGACAATCGACTCTGAAAGTTCCTTGTATTCATCGAAAGAGTCCCCAAGCTTCGCAAGCTCCATCGCCGTGATTCTCGAAACCTCGTAGGCTCCGTCCGGGCGGAGATGGCTGTTGTCGTCCTTGCCGTCGGGATAGTTCGTGTAGAGACCAGGCTCGAAGTTCATGAAGAAACGCACGGATTTTTCCTCGCCCACGTCCTCTATGAACTCCGTCGTGAGTTTCGTCACGTCGATGCAGGGGCACCCGATTCTCTTGGCGGTCTCGATTATCGCCTCCTGGTATTCCTTGTGCGTGTTCTCGACCTTGCGAGTTCCGTCGGAGTCGATGAACTTTCTCCTGACGACCGGCGTGAGGAGGATTGGGCGGCACTTTTTCGCCCAGAGATTCACGACCAGATACTCAAGGTTGCGCCTGAATTCGCCGTCCTCGGCAGGGCTTGTGTAGCGGTTGGGGTCGTTGATTTTCTCGTCGTTGTGCCCGAACTGAATCAAGGCATAGTCGCCCGGCATCAAATTTTTGAGGACGTTCTCGAACCTCCCCTCGGCGATGAAGGACTTGGTGC
>CAMHLH010000003.1 GCA_946185925.1 uncultured Treponema sp. | reverse complement strand
CGGCAGAATCAGAATCAGTCTCAGAAGATGGCTCAGACGCAGAATATGCGCTTGAGTCAGAGGCAGCTTCAGTCCTTGAAGCTTTTGTCGCTCGCTTCAGCCGACCTTGTGGAGGAGATTGCCAGGTTTTCGGAGAGGAACCCCGCGCTGGAGGTCGAGGAGCCGGATTTTTCAGGCGGGCAGGCGGATGGCAGTTCGCTTGGAAGTCTTGGGAAAAAGGAACGGTTCGACGGCTTTTCCGACTACGAGCGTTATTCTTCAAGCTCCCGCGACGACCTTTCGGACGCTTTCCAGACCGCGTTGGAGTCCAACGCCGACGACAGGGAGACTCTTTCGGAGCATCTTCTGCACCAGCTCAATTCTATGGACATTTCCGAGCCGAAAGCCGAGTACTGCAGAAAGTTGATAGAGAACCTCGACGGCAACGGCTTCCACATTCTCTCAGTCGAGTCGATTTTCAAGGGCAGGAGCCGGAAGTTCATGGCCGAATGCCTGAATCTCGTCCAGAGGCTGGACCCGGTTGGCACCTGCTGCGCCAACTTTGAAGAGAGCCTGCTCGTGCAGGCGAGAATCATGGCTGAGGAGGAGCCTGTCCCGGCTTCCGCCCTCTTCATTTTGAACGGCCATTTCGACTTGCTCGACCCTCCGCAGATACCGAAAATCACCAAGAAAATCAACCGCTACATAGACTCCCAGAAGAGTTTGAGATTCGCCAACGAGGGGCAGATGACAGAAGCCCTCCCCGACGCTTTTTCAGAGTCCGATGTGGAGGAGGCTCTGTCCTTCATCAAGAGGCTGGACCCGTATCCCGCCAGGAATTTCAGCTCGTCGGGCGTCAGTTTCATCTCCCCCGACGTCCGCGTGGAGAGAATCCCCGAGTCCGAGGCTGAGGATGGGGCCGTCCCGTTCCGCATCACGGTCTCGAACGAGAATATGCCGCTCCTCCGCTTGTCCGAGAGCTACGAGCGTTTTTCCGAGAGGATGAACTCGATTCCGGAGGACAGCCGCAGCGAAAAGCAGAAGGCCGAAGCCAACTTTTCCAGGGAAGCCATTCAGAGTGCCCGCGCATTCATGGACGGCGTGAACTTCCGAGGAAGCACATTGGCGAGGGCGGCCGCGGAGATTGTGAGGAGGCAGCTGCAGTTCTTCCTGAAAGGCCCCCGCTTTCTGTCCCCGCTCAGGCAGAAGGACATTGCGGACGCTTTGGGCTTGGACGCTTCGACCATATCGAGGATGGCCAACGAAAAGTACCTTGCCTGCGACTGGGGGGTCTTCGATTTCGGCTACTTCTTCACGAACGCGGTGAATCCGTCGACTTTGCAGAGCCAGAAGTCTGTCGAGTTTTCCGGTCTTGATTCCGTTCCCGTTTCCAAGGAGGGGGTGAAATTCGAGATTGCCAAGATTCTTGAGGAGCGAAAGGACGAAAAGAAGCGTCTGAGCGACCAGAAAATAGCGGATTTGCTTTTGGAGAGGGGCGTGAAAGTCGCCAGGCGCACCGTGGCGAAGTACCGTTCTGAGCTGAATATCGATTCTTCGTATTCCCGGTGAAAAATTTTGGTAAAATTCAAAATTCCGTATTATAATTTTTTCCAACGATTTTTATTACAAGGAGTGAAACTATGACTAAATCAAGTAGTGCCGTCGGCTTTGAGCTTGAGCAGAAACAGTCAGAAATGATTGAGAAAAAAATTGAACGTGTAAAATATGCAGAGGATTTGATTGTCGATCTCATCTTGAAGGTGAAGCACGACAAGTCTTACGTTTTCGATACGACCGTCAATTTCAAGTGGGGCGCCCAGGCCCATGTTTCCGGTGAGGATTTCGATTTCGGAGCCGCCCTCAACAAGATGATGGATGTCCTCGACACCAAGGTGAAGAAGGAGAAGGACAAAATCCAGGAGAAGAAGTGACGCTTCCTCCCCGGTTCTTCGGTGAATGAAGGGGTCCTTTGATTCGTTCCACATGGCCGCGTGTTCTTTCATGCGGCCGTTTTTTTTCTGCTGAATTTCCGGCGCCCCATTCAAAATGCTTGTCAATTAAAGCGTTTGTGTGTATAGTCGTTTTCATGGCTGAAAAATCCTTTACAGTGCTAGATTTGCTAGATATGGAATTGCCCGGACGCAATGCTCTCAACCTCAAATGTATAGGTGGAAGGAAGGGGCTTTCAAAGCAGATTCTCGTCCCCGACATAAACAGGCCGGGACTTGCATTGACTGGTTTTTTCGACGCTTTCCAATCAAGCCGTGTCCAGCTTTTTGGCTTGGGCGAGGTCGCCTATCTGAAAAAGCTCCAGTCCGAGAGCAGGACGGACACAATCGACCGGATGTTTTCATTCGACATTCCATGCGTGGTTTTCACGCACGGTCTTTCACCGAGGGATGTGTGCGGGGAGTTCATGAAGATAGCCGAGGCCGCCGAATGCGCGGTCCTCCTCTCCGATTTGGAGACTACGGAATTCTCCATGAGGCTCATGCGCGTATTCTCCAACATCTTCGCGCCGAAAAAGACCATGCACGGCGTAATGGTCGAGGTCTATGGAATCGGCATCCTTTTGACGGGCCATTCGGGAGTCGGAAAATCCGAGTGCGCGCTTGAGCTTGTCGAACGCGGACACAGGCTTGTCGCCGACGACATCGTCGAGATGAGGTGCGTGAACGGAAACTCGGTGCTGGCTCAGGGGGCCAACTCTCTCATCAGCCACCACATGGAGATTCGCGGCTTGGGAATAATCAACGTGTCACAGCTTTACGGAATCGGCTCCATAAGGGAGCAGAAGGAAGTCCAGCTGGTCATAAAGCTCGAGGAGTGGGATTCCGCGAAAATCTACGACAGAATCGGCACCAACAACGACACAATCGACATACTCGGCGTGAAGGTCCCGATGATAGAGGTGCCGGTGAAGCCCGGACGGAACCTTCCAATCATCATAGAGGCCGCCGCGATGAACGAGCGTCTCAAGAACAAGGGCTACGATTCGGCACGCGACTTCAACCAGAACATCCTCAAGTGGATAGAGACTGGAGAGGCGCGCTCCGCCTACTACGGAAGCGACGATTCTTATTGAGGAATTAGCAGAGCTAATGAATATAAACACAGGGAGATAGACCCTAAGGAAGTTTCTTATGACAGAAAAAACATTGACCGTCAAAAACAGAGCCGGCATTCACGCACGTCCAGCCGCCCTCATCGCCCAGACAGCGAACAAATTCGCTTCGGAAATATCAATCGAGAAGGATTCGACGACAGTGAACGCGAAGTCGATAATGGGCGTCATAACAATGGCGGCCGGCTACAACACGGTTCTGATCTTGAGAGCTGACGGTCCGGATGAAAAACAGGCTGTCCAGTCGATTGTCGATTTGTTCGAGAGCAAATTCGACGAGGACTAGCCGCAAGCCTGAGCCTGCTTTTTTTTGAAATTTTTGAATATTAGGTATTTGGTGGAAAAATGAAAGAAATCACACAAAGACAGAGGGAGGTCTTGAATTTCATTTCGGATTTCATAAAGGAAAACGGATTTCCTCCTACGGTCCGTGAAATCGGGGTGAATTTCGACATATCGCTTAGGGCTGTCCAGGACCACATCGCCGCCCTGCAGAAAAAGGGCTTCCTTTCCCAGAGCCAGAAGCGCGCCCGCTCTATAAGCGTTCTCGTGGACTCGAAGAAGGAAGGCGACTCGGTTTCCGTGAGGGTTCCAATCATCGGCAACATCAGCGTGGCCGAGCCTATAATGAGCGAGGAGAATTTCGACGGCAGTTTGAACCTTGTTGAGCCTTTCGTCCATGGCGGAAAAAGCTATTTCGCAATCCGCGTCAGGGGCAACAGCATGAAGGACGCCGGAATCCTCGAGGGCGACTTCGCTGTCGTGGAGCTTTCGTCGGTCGCTGTCGACGGTCAGATTGTGGTCGCCTTGATTGACGGAGCGATAACGATAAAGAGATTCTACAAGGAGACAGGCCGTGTTCGCCTCCAGCCTGAGAACCCCGAATTCTCGGCAATCTACAGCGACAACGTGAAGATTCTGGGGATCCTCTCCAGCATCATTCGTCAGTACTGACAGGTTCAAATGGCAGCTTCCGTTTATCTTTTCACAGGCCCTGAATTCGGTGAGAAAAACGACAAAATCGATTCCATGAAGGCGGATTTCAAGAAGAAGTTCGGCGAGGTCGATTTCTACCGTTATTATGCTTCCGAGACGGCCGTGGATTCTGTCGTTTCGGATTTGCAGTCCGGGTCCCTCTTCGCTTCCGCGACTTTTTCTGTTTTGAGGGAAGCCGAGCTTGTGAAGAAGAAAGATGAGCTGGAAGTCCTGTCGGATTGGATTTCCTCGCCCGAGGCCGATTCGGGCAAGGTTCTCGTCCTCGTTTCCGATGAGTATTCTGTCGATCCCAAACTCGAAAAACTCGTCCCCCCCGCCAACAAGAAGGTTTTCTGGGGGCTGGACGAGAGCAAGAAAGAGGAGTGGATTCGGAATTTCCTCAACAAGGGCGCGTTCGGCGTCTCGCTCGGCATAGACGACGGCGCTGTGTCGCTGATTCTGGATTTGGTGGACGGGGACACGGCATCCCTCAGAAGCGAATGTTCCCGGTTCTTCCTTTGCTTTCCGTCCGGGCACGTTGTCTCGGCCGACGATGTGGAGAAAATCCTCGCGCACAACAGGGAGGAGTCCGCATTCACCTTGTTCGAGGCGATGACGGAGACGCAGCTTCCGCCTGTAAAACGCCTTGAGAACGCGCTTTCGATTCTTCAGAAGATATCTAGGTCCAGTTCAAAAACTTCGTCGCCTGTTTCGATTTTGGCCGGTCTGGTCTCTTGTTTCCGAAAGCTTGCCGTCTGGCACTCCATTCATGCGGGTGGGGCCTATCTCGATGACTTCGAGCTGAAGAAAAACGGCTTCACGAGCAAAAAAATGCGCGCCCAATACGAGCGGGCTTCAAGGATTTGGACGTTCGGCCAGGCCTCCGCCATCATCGCCTTGATTTCGTCCGTGGACATGGAAATCCGCAGTTCTGGTTCTTCCTTCAGCGACACCAATCTTTTTCTTCTCGTATATTCGATAGTCATGAAAAACGGAGCTTCCTGTGCGAAATATGAAAGTTCCTTTGAAATTTGATTTTATTGCTTGCAAGTCGTTTCTCTTTTATAATAGATAGGATTTTTTAAATTCATAAAGTTTTGTTTGGAGGGAAAAAGTGAAAGCAAAATATCCATTGGTCGCCCTTTTCGCAGTCTCGTCGCTTTTCCTCATCGCCTGTGGTTCGACACAGGTCGAGGATGTTGCGGTGGACGAGGAGAAAACCGAGAATGTCGCCTCCGATGAAGTCAAGGATGATACATCGCCTGCCAAGGATTTTTCGGAATCCAACGCCCTGTTGCTTGAGAAAGTAGAGAAGGCCAGGAAGGGCGCGATTGATGCGGACGCTCCGAAATATTACGCGGCTCGTTTTGAAGAAGCCACGAAAAAGCACGACGATTTGAAGGCCAAGATTGCCCATGACAAGTCCACTGATTATTCGGCGGAGGCTGAAGATCTGATTCGGCTCTACGATTCTCTTTCGAATGCCTCTATCGCCCAGCTGCTCAAGTCAAAAATCCCTGAGCTGAATCCTGCGGACATAGACGCAAACGCTTTGAAGACAGCCGAGGACGCCCTTGCCGCTTACGACTCCATGGGGGCTGACGCTTCGTCTTCTGATTTGTACGACCAGTCGAAAATAGCCCTCGACTCTTACAGGAAGCTTGTCGAGAAAGGCTTCAAGGCCATGGCCGGCCGGGAGAGAAAAGCCGCCCTCGATGCTAAGAAGAACGCCGAGAGCGTGAAGGCCCAGGTCGCCAAGAAGACCAAGGAGTCATACAAGTCTGCCTCCAACACGTTCAAGAAGGCCGACGGCTCATATTCTGCCGGTAATATCGAGCAGGCGTACATCGGCTACAAGTCGTCCAAGGAGTCCTTCACTGAGATGTACGAAATCGTCAAGAAGGACAGGGAAGAGACCGAGGCCAGGCTTGCCGCCGCACGGGAGAAGGTCGCCGCCGCCGAGCAGACTGCCGCCGCCGCCGATTCCGAAGCTCCATTGAACGAGAAAATCGCGGGAATCGAGGACGAGGACGCGGTTCTCCTTGAGACCGACAAGTTCGCAAATCCCGACGACTCGATAAGCGATGTGGAGAGCGGCGACGTAGCCAAGAAGGCCGAGCAGATGGCCGACGAGGCAATCGCTTCCGAAAATTCCGCCTCGAATGCAAGTTCGACAATCGATGCCAAGTAATGAAAAAACGGAGATGAGAAAATGAAAAAAGTTCTTTTGACAGTCGCCGCTCTTCTTGCCGGCTCAATGATTTTCGCAATCAGCTACAAAAACAACACTTATCAGAAACTCGCCGACGAGTACATGAGGAAGGCCCAGGCAGCCTTGGATGCCGGAGAGTACGAGCTCTCCGTGGAGTATTCCATGAAGGCGGAGGAGAATGCCGCCCTTTCCCAGGCCTATGTGAAGAAGATGCTTGAGAAGGCCGAGGCCGACAAAATGATGAAGAAGGCATCCAACAGAATAGCCGAGGCGAAGAAGATGGATGCCGAGAGGAATTTTCCCATGGCGTTCAACGCCGCCCAGACCGCTTTCGCGACCGCGAAGGATTGCTACGAGAAGGAAGACTATCCAGCCGCCGCCCAGTACGCAAAGCAGGTTTTGGACGCTCTCGCCGGAATCAAGGAGGTCACGCCCCTTCCTCAGTTCTACGTCGTCCGCCCATGGGCAGATTCAAAGGACTGCTACTGGAACATTTCAGGCCGCTCATATGTCTACAACAATCCGCTTTTGTGGGAGAATCTCTACCAGGCAAACAAGTCAAAGATGCCGAATCCCAACGACCCGAACTTGATTCTTCCGGGAATGAAGATGGAGATTCCGAGCATCACCGGAGAATATCGTGAGGGAGTCTACAGCGCCGACAAGCAGTACGACCCGTATTCTGTCAATCGTTGATAAAAAATTAATAAAGCCGGGCAGTTCGGAGCTGGCCGGCAAATGGAGATAAAATGAAAGTCAAGTATTTTGCATTGTTCTGCATGGCTTCTTCCATTTTCTTCGCATCTTGTGGTTCCACACAGGTCGAAGAGACAACGGAGCCTGCGAAAGAGACTGTTGTCGAGGAGAAGACAGAGCCTGCCAAGCCTGTTTCGACTTCTTCCCATGATTATTCTGAGAGCAACAAGAAATTGCTTGAGGAAGTGGAGAAGGCCAGGTTGAACGCCATCAAGGCGGGTGCCGATGTCTATTGGAAAAAGGCCAAGGTTTTCTATGGAACTTTCGAGGAAGTCGCGAGGGCCATGTTGAAGGAAGCCGAGAAGGCCAGGGCCAACGCCATCGAAGCCGGTGCCGACGGGTATTTCCCCGAGGAATTCGCTTCTAGCGACAACAAAAAGTCCACAATCGAGAGCGAGTTCGCTTCAAATCCGAAAGTCGATTACTCTGACCGCCTGAGCGAATTGATTGTCGAGTACGAGACGTTGGAGAGCAACGCGCGCAACAGGGCCAGGGAGATATTCGACAGCAACACGATTCTCCTCGCCGAAGTCGAAAACGCAAGGGCCGACGCGGTCAAAGCCGGTGCCGACAACTACTGGAAGAACACGACCGTCGTCTATTCTACCACAAGCGGAAAGGACAATGTTTCATTCACGAACACCGAAGAGAAGCGGGACAATGTGAAGAGCGCGTTCGCTGAAAAGCCAAAGAAGGATTACTCAGTCGAGCTGAAGGACCTTGTGGAGAGGTACAGCTTGCTCAGAAAGGCGTCCGAGACCCAGGCCCTGATTGACAAGATGGAGTCGGCCCGCGAGTCTGCAATCGACGCTGGAGCCGAGTACTACTTCGAGGCTGCATTGGCGAAGGCCGATGTTAAGAGAGATGCCGTCAAGAGCGAATTCGGCGCCGAGCCGAAGGGAGACTACAATGTCCGCTTGAACGCTCTCGTCGCCGAGTACGAGGCGATGGGTGGAAACGCCCAGGCCGCCGTGAAGAACATCCCTGCAAGGAACAAGAGCCTCTTCGCTTCAGTCGAGAAGGCAAGGGAGAAGGCCGTCAACGCAGGAGCCGAGTACTATCTCAACAACGCGAAAGTTTCGTTCGTCTCCAATTTGGGAAAAGGCGAATCAGAGTACATCTCGTTGACCAACACCGACGAGAGGAAGGATGCCGCCGCCCAGACTATGAAGGAAGAGCCGAATGTCGACCAGACCAAGGTTTTGAGGGACCTTGTTTCCCGCTATGAGACTTTGGAGAAGGCTACATACACCCAGATGAAGTTCTCGAAGGCCGAGTCCGCGAGGGCTGATGCTATTGACGCGAAGGCTGAGACTTACGTTCCTGAGATGCTCGCCACTGCCGACGGCCACAGGGACGAGGCGAGAGCCGAATTCGACAAGAATTCCACAGGCGACTATTCTGACAACTTGAACGCCCTCATTTCTGAATACAAGGCGGTTGAGGCAAAGGCCCGCGACCTCCAGGAAAGGGAAGTCCTTTCAAAAGAGGGAAGCTACATTTCATTCCCAGGAACCGATGTCAAGTCCGATATCGTTCAGGACAGTTTCGGAGACCTCTCTTCGACAGACTACACGGAGCAGCTCACAGACCTCATCGAAAGGTACAAGCTCTTGGAGAAGGCCTCGTACACACAGGCGATGCTCGACAACGTGGAGAACGCAAGGTCGAAGGCAGTCGCTGCCGGAGCCGACTCCTACTTTCCGGAAATCCTCGCCTCGTTCGACGCTAGAAGGGATTCTACAAGAGTGAACTTCAAGAGCAACCCGAGAGGAAACTACACAAGAATCCTGTCGGAGCTTGTCGTCAAGTACGAGTCTTTGGAGAAGGCTTCACAGGCCAATCTCTTGAAGAAGAAGGCGTATGCGATGGATCCTGCCGACATAAGCGAAGCCGCATTGAAGAACGCTGATTCTGAACTTGCAAAGTATGTCTCGCTTTCTACTGCCGCTGACGGAAAAGCCCTCACGGCCCAGGCCGACAAGGCTTATGATGCCTATGACGAGGTCGTCAAGGCCGGATATGCTGTCATGGTCGTCCGTGAAAGGAAAGCCGCCGTCGACGCGAAGAAGAAGGCCGAGTCGGAGAAGGCTCAGGTCAACAAGTTCACGAAGGACGCCTACAAGGCCGCCACTGAGGTCTACAAGAAGGCCGACGTCAACTTCAAACTCAAGAAGAACGAGGACGCTTACAACGAATACAAGGCAGCCAAGGATTCTTATCTCGAACAGTACGCGACCGTGAAGAAGGCGAAGGGACAGGCTGTTTACGCTCAGGAGAAATCCCAGAAGTCCAAGCAGGACGCAGAGAGCTTCGCCGCCGCCGCTGACGCCACGAATCCTTTGACCGAGAAAGTCTCTGGAATCGAGGACGAAGACACGACTTTGTTGAAGAAGGACACTTTCGCAAATCCTGAAGAGTCTGTAATCAATGTTGATTCTGCTGAGGTCGACAAGCTTGCGGCGGATGCTTTGGCCGAGAAGGCGAAGCTTGAGGCTCAGGCCGCGCAGGCTGCCGCCCTCGAAAAGGCCGCTTCCGAGAAGGCCGCCGCCGAGGCTAAAGCGGAAGCCGATGTAAGGGCCGCCGAGGCTAAAGCTGCGGCGGAGTTGAAAGCGGCCGAGGCAAGAGCAGCGGCTGAGAAGGCTCAGTCTACAATCGACGCAAAATAATCGGAGTTGAGCATGAAAAAAATAATTTTGACATCTGCTGCATTGGTGGCTTGTCTTTCACTTTATGCAGTCAGCTACAAAAACAACACTTACCAGAAACTCGCCGATGAGTATTCTCAGAAAGCCCAGGACGCAATCGACGCTGGCGAGTACGAGCTTTCAATTGAGTATTCAAAGAAAGTCGAGGAGAACGCGGCTCTTTCCAAGGCTTATGTCCAGAAGATGATTTCAAGGGACGAGGCGTCCGAAATCATGGGCAAGGCTTCAAAGAGAATCGAAATCGCGAAGAAAGTCGGCGACAAAATCGACCGCGAAATCCTTTATTCGGCAGAGAAGGCTTACGCATCCGCAAACGCCAACTTCGCCAAGGATACGGAGGAGGGCTACAAGGCCGCTTCAAAGGATGCCAAAGAGGTGATTGACATTCTCGCCCCAATCGAGGGAACGATGAAAATCGCCGAGGTCGAGGCCGCCAGGGAAGAAGCAATCGCCGTGCACGCCGACAAAATCTATCCCGACTACTTCAAGGCTTTCGATGCCGAGAAGGACGCCGCTGTCGCAAAATTCGAGAAGGAGAGCGAGGATTCTTCCAAGAAGCCGAATCTGACGGCACTGAACGGGCTTGTCGACAAGTACAATTCGCTGACGACGGCCGCGAAGGCTCAGGACTTGAAGGAGCAGCTTTCTCCGCTCGCTTCAAGCTCAGCTCTCGCATACGAATTCAAGAGAGCCGCCACTGAGCTCGACAAGTATGCGAAACTCGGAGCCAAGGCATCGGGAGCGACTCTCAACGCCCAGGCGGAGAAGGCCTACAAGCTCTATTCATCTCTTCTTGTGAACGGATATCCAGAACTCGTCAAGCAGGAGAAGGTCAACGTCGCCGACGCAAAGAAGCTCGCCGAGGGTGAGAACGCCCAAGTCTACGCGAGCACGAGGGATTCATACAAAGAGTCCGCCGAACTTTACTGGGATGCCCGCGACTTGGATTCGGGAGCGGACAAGGAAGCCGCCTACAAGGGCTACAAGGCCGCCAAGGATTCTTATCTCGAACAGTACGAGATTGCGAAGGAGAAGAGGCTTGAGGCCAAGTCGTACATTGAGGACGCCGAAAAGTTCATCTCCGATGTCGCGAACTACGCCGTGAAAGCCGACTCAATCCTCCCTCTCACGGAGAAAATCCCGGGAATCGAGGACGAGGACGCGAAGATGCTTGAGGACTACTCTTTCGCCGATCCGAAAGATTTCATAATCGACCTCGACGCTCCTCGTTCAGCGACAACCTCCGCAAGGCCGACCGTCACGGACGAGACCGGAAAATCTGCCGGTGCGGATGAAGCCGCTGCTTCCGAGGGCGATGCCGTTCCTGCAGAGTCTGCGGCCTCGGCCAAAAACGAGGATTCCGCCAAGTCTGCCGACAAAGTTGACGAGCTTCCTGTGAACGAGGGGGAGGGCAAGGAGTTGCCTGCTTCTTCTGAAAGCCCGAAAGGCCCGTTGGAGGACAACAGCCACGAAGGTCAGAAAAACATAGAGAACGCAGAGTCGTCGACTGTCGATGCAAAATAAGTGAGGATTGAGAATGATGAAGAAAAATCTTTTAATCGCTGCCGCATTGCTCTTCTGCAATTCGATTTTCGCTGTCAGCTACAAGACTAACGTGTATCAGAAAACTGCCGAGGAGTACGCGAAGAAAGCCCGTGATGCATACGATGCAGGCGAATACGAGCTTTCAATCGAGTGCGCAAAGAAGGCCAAGGAGAACGCGATTCTTTCGCAGAAGTTCATCCAGAACAGGGTCGCAAAGGCTGAAATCGACGACATCATGAAGAACGCGGCCGACAGAATCGCGTACGCCAAGTCGATTGGAGCCGACAAGAACTTCCCGATGGCCTTCTCCGCCGCCGAAAAAGCCTATGCGTCGGCTCAGGACGCCTACGACAAGCAGGATTACGGAGCCGCTTCCGACTATGCCAAGCAGGTCATGGATTCTCTCGCCGAAATCCGCGAGGTCACTCCGCTTCCTCTCTACTATGTCGTCCGCCCTTGGGCAGATTCAAAGGACTGCTACTGGAACATTTCCGGCCGCTCGTACGTCTACAACAACCCGCTTCTGTGGGAGAACCTGTACCAGGCCAACAAGCAGAACATGCCGGAGCCTAACGACCCGAACCTGATTCTTCCGGGCATGAAGATGAAGATTCCGAGCCTCACTGGCGAGTACAGGGACGGTGTCTACAGCCCTTCAAAGAAATACGAGCCTTATTCGATAAAGAGGTGATTTCTTGAAGGCCGCTTGTAGGTCTTTATAGCGCGCGCGCTTCATTTTTGGGGCGGCGCGTTTTTTTTTGTCTCATGCCATTTTTCTTGTGGCGATGTATCTGAGCAGGGCCGCCGCCATGAGCGCATGGTTGAAATCGTCGCTTCCCATTTTTGCGATGACTTCGCTTTTTGGAATCTCGAAGTACGAGACATACTCGTCGTCGTCGAGGCTCTGTTTTCCGCCGGAAGAAAGCTCAGACGCCGCGAAGACGTGGCTGTGGTTCCTGAACAGGGCCGGATTCGGGTTCATTTTGCCGAGGTATTCAAGCCTGCCCGCCTCGAATCCAGTCTCCTCCTTCAGCTCCCGTCTGGCTGCCTGCTCTGGAGTCTCTCCTTCGTCTATCACGCCCCCCGGAAATTCCACGCTCAGATGGTTCTCCCCGTGCCGCCACTGCTTCACCATGAGGAAATTCTCCCCCCTTTCGGCGATGACGATTACCCAGTCCGGCGCGTCGTTGACTATGAAGTTCCTTTTTCTTCCGTCGGGTGAGATTGAGGTCGTCTGGCAGACTGTCATGACCCTCGTTTTCAGCAGTTCTTCCTTTCCGATTTCGTTCCATTCTAGACTTTCGTTTTCCATTTCTTTGCCTCCGTGTTTTTATTAAAAATATAATATCAGAATGTCCGCATTGATTTTAGAATGAAATACAAGTAAATTTCAAATAGATTCAAAGAATTTTTTGGATTTCGAGGAGTTTTTATGGCGATTTTGACAGTTTCAAGACAGGTTGCCTCCCTTGGGGATGAAATCTGCTCATCGATAGCGCAGAAATTGAACTACCGGTTTTTCGGCAGGAAGGACATCGAAGATAGAATTGTCAAACTCGGCTTTCCAAAATCCAAACTCAAGAAATTCGACGAAAAGAAGCCCGGCTTTTTCGCTTCGCTCACAAGGGACAGGGACGAATATCTCGACTATCTGCAGTCCGCCATGCTTGAGCTTGCGTCGAACAACAACTGCATCTTGATTGGGCGCGGCTCCTCCATAATCCTCAGGGACCTTCCGAACCATGTTTCCTGCCGCTTCGTGTCTAGCGAGGGCGCGAGGGTGGAGCGCGTCATGAAGGAATTTTCCATGGACGAGAAGGCCGCCCAAAAGCGCATTCGGGATTTCGACGCCGAGCGCGAGGGCTTTATGCAGAGTTATTTCAATGTGGATGTTTCCGACCCGTCGATTTTCAATTTCGTGATGAACTCTTCTTCTGCCGATATCGACACGATTTCTGAGATGCTGGCAATCGGAATAAAGAAGATGATTACCCCGGAGCTTGAAAAAAGCGGAATGGACAGAATCGACGAGCTGCTTGTGGGGCAGAGAATCGTCAATCTCCTGGTTCTGGTCTATCAAATCGACATCAACTATCTGCGCGCGACACTTTCGGTTTCAAAAAACGGAAAGAGGACCGTCACCCTGCATGGAATAGCGGCGTCGAGCGCGATTGTCGAGCGCGCCCTCAAGATAAGCTCCTGCGAGCTGCCCGAGTTCAATGTGGAATCGGAAATCAGCGTCGTGCAAGACTACAAGGCCTACGTCTAATGATTTTTTCCGCATCCCTCACTCTCGGTCTTTCTTCGCTTTTTCTCGGTTGCGCTTTTGGCTGCGCTGTCTGCATGGCTTCCGCAAAAATATCCGGAAGGAAATGCCTCGACTGCCGGCTTTCGCTTATGCTCGTGTTCGCCTCGCTTTTCGTGCTTTCGGTTGCCGCATTCGTCCTTTTCGTGCAGAAAAGGTTCGGCATAAGGCTCGTGCTTTCGTCTGCTTCCGATGTCGCCTTTCTTTTCGGGCTTTTTGCATTTGGAATCCTTCTTTCATCCATGTGGAAATTCGTGCTGGTTCCTGCCATCGTCTGCTATCTCGCGCTTTCGTTCTACACGTCCAAGTCTGTCTATGAACGATTTTCAGATTTTCCATCGGACTTGCCGCTTTCGCTTGATTCTTCGTCCGTCGTCGTGAAAATCCGGGTCTACAGAATGCCTCCGAAACTTCTGGTTCCTGTCGGGAGGTTTTTCTACGAACTTGAAGTCAAAAGCGCCGGCGGCGATGGCGCAAGCTCCGGTGGAAGTCCAGTTTTGGAAAAGGAATCAGGCTTTGGAGGTTGGATTTTCGGCGACTTCGAGGAGTCCTTTCTTGAAATTCCCGACGCGAAAGTCTATCCCGCGCTTTTCAAGCTGAATTTCAATTCCGGCTTCGACAGTTTCGATGTCTCTTTGACCCGCACTCTTTGATTTTCGCTTTCTGCCATTATTGACTTTTTCATTTTCCGTAACGATACTTTAAAAATGAAAACTTCCAATAAATTCACTCTTTTCAGAATAATCGCGGCCCCTATTTTCTTCATAATATATTTTTTACCAAAATGGATTTCGGCTGATAACGGCAGCATTCCGTCTGTTGTTTCCTTCTGCATTCTCGTGCCTCTTTTGATAATCGCTGAGTTGACCGACTACTGGGACGGGCATTTCGCCAGGAAAAACGGCGAGGTCAGTGATTTCGGAAAAATGTTCGACCCGTTCGCGGATGTTTTCCTTCATTTGTCGGTCTTCACCTGCTTTGTTTTTTCGGGCTACATGCCGGCTGTCTGCTTCGTCCTGATTTTGTACAGGGAATTCTCCCAGAACTTCTTGAGGATGGTCGCCGCCAAGCAGGGGACCGCAATAGCCGCGAGAAAGGGCGGAAAATTCAAGACGGTTTTCTATGTAGTCAGCTGCTTTGTGGCTCTCGCGATTGAAGGCTTCGTCCGCACCGGAATCGCCGGTTTCCTGGCCGACAGTGGAACGCTGCCCCAGGAAGAGCTTGATTCTCTCGTGAATGTCCTTCATCATGTCGCGACTGGATTCTTCGCTTTCTGTGTCGTTTTCTCATACACTTCGTTCTTGGACTATCTCAAGAATTTCGGAAGTGTTTTGAAAGAAGCCAGCAAGTAATTTTTTTGCGGTTCAGTTTTTTAGATTTCTATGAAGAAAGCAATTCCACTGATATTTGTTCTCGTCGCTGTTGTTTTGGCGTTTTTCGTGTTCAGCAAGAATCTTTTCACTGAGGAGAAGGGGCAGGCACATTCAAAGGTCGTCGTTCCCACAGCGGAAAAGCCAAGACTCGACAATGATTTGTCGGATTCTGCGTCTGGGACTTCTTTCATCTCCCTCTTGAACGAGGAGACCCTCATCTCCACAACGGAAGCCGACTTGGACGATGACGGCTTCGAGGACCAGGTGAATGTCGTAAAAAGTGCTTCGATTCCGGGGTTGCAGATTGTCGTGGCCCTCTACAGTGCTTCCGCGGCGAAATATGTCCGGTCGTACACGATTCAGACGGAGATTTCGCAGGTCAGGACGTTCGTCTGCGCGGCATTGGACGTTGTGGGAAACCACAAGAACGCATTGGTCTATCAGGGAATCGCGGACGATGGAAAGTCCGTCATGAAAATCTACACGGCTGAAAAAGAGAGCAAGTCCGACTCTGAATTAAAGATGAATTTGATTGGAGATTTTGTGGCCGAGGGCACAATTTTCATCCAGCAGAACCCCAGGAGCGACGACTACGAGATGTCCATGGCGAACGGAGAGAGTTTTCCGGTCTGGGTCTACACTTCGGAATCTCAGAGCGGCTCCAATTCGACGAGGCTCGACCAAATCCAGACCATGTACGAGTGGAGTCCGTCGGAGAAAAAATATGTGGAATCAAAGTCAATCCGTGTCGCAGGAAGTTCAATAGCCGCAAAGGAGCTGGCGAAAATCCAGGACGGAACGGTTTCTTCTTTTTCGAGGTTCCTAGATGGTCTTTGGTACAAAAACGACAACGAAAAAGAGCGCAGGTACATCTTCTTCGATTATCAGAACGAGGAAATCGTGTTCTATTATCAGGACAGCGAGGAAGTCTACAGCTGGCTCAAGAGCAACCTCAGGCGGAACGGAATCTATTTTTCTTCGGTCAACAAATCAATCGAAAGCCTCCAGCGCAGGTTCGACATCTCCCTCGTGAATCTCGATGAAATCCGCGTCTTGATTCACGACGATGTTCGGATGCTGATTGGCGAGGAGAATCTATGGGATGGAACTTACAAGAAGGTCGTGACCAAGAAGAAGAGCGAGCCGAACAGGGAGCGCGTGAGCGAATATGTCGAGAAACTCGTGAAAGAGGAGAACTGGGAGACTTCGGACGGCGTGCGGATTGATTTCGCGAACGGCGAGTACAGTGTTCAGAGAGCCGACGGCAGCGAAAAGGGCCGTTATACCCAAATCGACATTTTTGGGAAGACTTTCATCCAGTTCAGGTCGGAGAAGGGGACCGTCTTCCTTTCTGGAAGCTATCTGCCTTCGACTTCTGCGGACGGGGACGGCGGCGAGACTGTGACTCTGCAGAAAGTTTCCGTGAATCCTGAGGGCTTCTATCCCGAACAGTCCAGCCCGATTGTGTTGAAGAAGCACGTCGAGCTGACAAACGAAACTGTGGTGGCGAAGACCGTGGAGGAAAAAGAGGAGGAGGGCGATTTCCAGACCCAGGAGTCCAAGTCGCAGGTCGTCATGGCCAAGAATGCGGATAAGGATTTGCCGGTTCCGAAGGCCTCCGTAAAAATTTCTCCTAGATACTTCAGTCCGGACGGCGACGGTGCGGGAGACGAGCTGAATGTGTTCCTCGATATTCAGAGCGAGGCCGGTGTGAAAAACTGGTCGTTCGTGGTAATGACCCCGGACGGGAAGAAGGCTTTCTGGTCCAAAAGCGGAACGTCGGCTGTCGATGGAAAAATCGTCTGGAACGGAAAGAGCAGTAAGGGAGAGCTTGTGCAGTCCGCCACCGACTATCCGTATGTGTTCACCCTTGAGGACAGCAACGGAACTAAATGCGTGGAGGAGGGCTTTGTCCAGGTCGACATCCTCGTCATTCCTGAGAACGGCCGCCTCAAGATTCAGGTTCCATCGATTATCTTCCGAAGCGACCATGCCGACTTCATGTCTGATTCGGCTGTTCGCGCCGATCCAAAGTGGGACGGGGAGAGCAGGGGACTTGGCCAGACCACAATCGACAACAACGAGCGCGTTCTTGGGCGTGTCGCGGAAATCCTCAAGAAATTCCAGGACTACAATGTCCGCATCGAAGGAAACGCGAACAACATGTCCGGCACGAAAAAGGAAGAGGAGGAGGTCACGGAGCTTTCGAAGGAGCGCGCGCAGTTCGTCATGGATTGGCTCGTGCGCGACGGCATTTCCGCGAACAGGCTTTCGGCTGTCGGAAACGGAAGCAAGTACGCTGTGACCAAGTCTTGGGACGCGGAAAACCGCTGGAAGAACAGGCGCGTCGATTTCATATTGATTAAGTAGCCGCCTTCAAATACTCAAACATTGAACAAAACATTCTCTCTCAATAAAATGAATGAATTATGACTGCTAACGAACTACGCTCAAAATACATTGAGTTCTTCAAATCGAAAAATCATGCTGAGATTTCTGGACAGTCTTTGATTCCAGAAAATGACCCTTCCGTTTTGTTCACGACAGCCGGTATGCATCCGCTCGTTCCTTATCTTTTGGGAGAGAAGCACCCTTCGGGCACCCGCTTGACCGACTACCAGAAATGCGTCCGCACCGGCGACATCGACGAGGTTGGAGATCCGTCCCACCTCACTTGCTTTGAAATGCTCGGAAACTGGTCTTTGGGCGACTACTTCAAGAAAGAATCCATCGCGTTCTCGTATGAATTTTTGACAAGTCCAAAGTGGCTCGGTCTCGACCCTAGAAAGATTTCCGTCACGGTTTTCGCAGGAGATGACAACGCTCCTCGCGACGAAGAGGCCGCGAATTTCTGGAAGGAGAACGGAATGCCGGAGGACAAAATCGCTTACCTTCCTGCTTCCGACAACTGGTGGGCTGCCGGCCCGACCGGCCCTTGCGGTCCCGACACCGAGATTTTCTACTGGGTCGGAGAGGGGCTTCCTCCTGCCGGTTCCAACAAGGGCACCGATTCCGCCAACTGGATGGAAATCTGGAACAACGTCTTCATGCAGTACAACAGGGTCGACGAGAAGACCCTCGTTCCTCTTCCGAAAAAGAACGTCGACACCGGAATGGGACTTGAGAGGACGAACTGCATTCTTCAGGGAAAGACGAGCGTCTACCTCACCGAAGTTTTCCAGCCGATTATCCAGAAAATCGAGGAGCTTTCGAACTACAAATACGGCTCTGACGAGGAAAAGGACAAGTCCGTCCGCATCATCGCCGACCACTCCCGCGCTTCCGTGTTCATCTTGGGCGACCAGAAGGGCGTCTCTCCTTCGAACGTCGGAGCCGGCTATGTCCTCAGGCGTTTGATTCGCCGCGCAGTCCGCCACGGAATGAAGCTCGGCATCGAGAAGGAGTTCTTGGCGGAGATTGCGGATGCCGTAATCGCGAACTTCAAAATCGCCTACCCGGAGCTTGATTCGAATTCCGAGAAGATAAAGAAGGAACTCACCGCTGAGGAGAACAAGTTCCGTCTCACACTCAAGAAGGGCGAGGCTGAATTCCAGAAGCTTCTCCCGAACCTGATGAAGAATCCGAAGAAAGAGATTTCCGGCAAGGTCGCGTTCAGACTCTACGACACGTTCGGTTTCCCAGTGGAGCTTACGCAGGAGCTTGGAGCCGAGAACGGCTTCACTGTCGACTTGGAAGGATTCAAGGAAGCGGAGAAGAAGCATCAGGAGGCATCAAAGTCCCTCGACGCTGGAAAGGCGAAGGGCGGTTTGGCCGAGCAGAGCGATGTGACGACAAAGTACCACACTGCGACACACTTGCTCCAGCAGGCTCTCGTGGACGTGCTCGGCGACCAGGTTGCCCAGAAGGGCTCCAACATCAACAACGAGCGCATGAGGTTCGACTTCACGTTCGAGCGTCCTATGACGAAAGAGGAAATCCAGAAAGTCCAGGACATAGTGAACGAGAAAATCAAGGAAGACTTGCCTGTGGACATGAGGATAATGACTTTGGACGAAGCGAAGGCCGAGGGCGCGAGGGCGTTGTTCTCGAACAAGTACGGCGAGCAGGTCAAGGTCTACACAATCGGGCGCGACCCGAAGAACGACTGGTTCTCGAAGGAAGTTTGCGGTGGACCTCACGTCCAGCACACCGCCCAGATTGGGGAATTCAAAATCGAGAAGGAGCAGTCTTCTTCGGCAGGTGTCCGCAGAATCCGCGCGACAATTTCCGGTGGATTGCCGCTAGATCCTCAGTGATTGCGTCTTCCTCGCTGTATGCTATTGAAAAACGATAGTAACTAAAAATATAAAAAAATGTTTTCAGATTAAATCAAAGGTATTTTTCTGCCTGAAAATTTAATCTGAAAAAGAGGTAATAAAAATGAAACGTTTCGCTCTTGTAGCAACAATGCTTTTGGCTTTTGTGACGACAGTGGCAGCCCAGGCCGATTTGCAGCCGCTCGCCGTCGTAAAATTGAACAAATCAGAGACAATCACGTTGAAACAGCTCAAAACAAGAGTTGAGATGTATCAAAAGCAGAACAAAATCCAGACTTTCACGATTGAGCAGAAGAAGGAGATTCTTGCCGCGATAATCGATGAGAAGTTGATTGGGCAGGCCGCCGCCAAGGCTGGCCTCTCGCTTACGGACACCCAGGTGAACCAGTATTTCCTGCAGAGCTTGAGCATGCAGGTCGGTCGCCAAGTGACGGAAAACGAGTTCGCTGAAATCGTCAAGAAGAACACTGGACTTTCCCTCGACGAGTTCATGAAGCAGCAGGTCGGAATGAATGTAGCCGACTACAAGGCGTACCTCAAGAACCAGCTCGTCGCACAGCAGTACGTCCTCCAGCAGAAGAACGTGCAGGAGGAGGTGAAGAAGGTCGCCGCCACAGATTCCGAAATCAGGAATTTCTACGATTTGAACAAGTCTTCGTTCGTGCAGAACGACATGGCCAAGATTTTCCTGGTTGTCGTTCCGAAGGGAGATGACATCGAAGCCGCCCGCACAAAGGCAAACAAGATGCTGAACGACTTGAAGGACAAGAAAATCACTTTCGACTCGATAAAGGCGAACGCCGCGAACGACAAGACCTATCAGGGCGGGGATCTCCTCATCCAGAAGACTGCGCAGCACGCGATGCAGCTTGGAATAACGGCGAACGATTTGAACGAGCTTTTTGGAAGAAGCGTGGGCTTCATCTCCGAATTGAACGAGACGAAGAGCGATTTCCAGTTCTATGCGGTTCGCCAGAAGTACGCCGCGAAGATGCTCGCAATCGGTGATGTCGTGCAGCCGGAGACTACGATAACGGTCTACGACTACATAAAGCAGAATCTGACGAACCAGAAGCAGCAGGCCGCTCTTTTGAAGGCTGTCAACGATTTGACTAAATCTCTGGATACGCCGGAGAACGTCGAGCGCAAAAAAACAGGGGCTGCCCTGGACAAACTTTTGAATTGGTAACGGAAAAAATATTATGTCACGAAGAAAAAGCAGAATCCTGGCCTTTCAGGGGCTTTACTCAATCGAAGTTGGAAACAATTCTCTTGAAGATGTTTTGAAGTTCGATTGGAGCAACAATCAAGTTTCGGAGTTGGATTCCGAAGATTCCTCTTCTGAAAAATCAAGGGAGGAAAATCCTTCTGAGAATATAATTTATGCCCGTATGCTGGTTTCCGGCACTGTGGAGCATATCGATGAAATCGACGAGATAATAAAGATGCATTTGAAGTCTTGGGACATTTCAAGGGTCAACAAGGTTTCCCTGTCGATTTTGCGCATGAGCGTCTATTCTTTGAAATACCAGAAGGACCTGCTTCCTTCTATAGTCATTGACGAGGCGATTCATTTGGCAAAAGCATTTGGACCGTCTGATTCGTTCAAGTTTGTCAATGCGATTCTCGATAATATAAAAAAATACATAAACAAAACTGACGAATCGAAGATATAGGAAAAATGAAAGTTTCAGCGAATTCAAAGACTTCTAAAATTGTGGCCATGTTCCTGTTTTTTGCGGGAACCATGCTTGCTTGTGGACAGTTGGCTTCCTGCTCAAAGGACGATACTTCTTATTCATTCAACTCGAAAATCGAAGAGATTGATGTCCTTATCCAGAACCATCAAGTCGGAGAGGCTTTGTCTTTGCTGAAAAAGGCCGAGAGGTACGCTTCAAAGCCTGAGTTCAGGTTGAGCTTGTTCAAGCGGTATCAAAAACTCGGAGAGAAGTCTCTTTGCGAGAAAACACTTCGAAAGGCCAACAAGAAATTTCCAGATGACATCCAGATAGCCGCTTCGTATGCGAATTTCCTGCTCAGAAATGACCGAATTGTGGAGGCTGAATCTGTCAGCAAGATTCTTTCTGGGACAAAATACGGCTCGATTCATTCTGAAGCCGTTCTGAAGAAGAATTCGGCCGGCTCTCTCAGCACTTATCTCACTTCCAACTTTGCGAAGGTCTACGAGGACATCTACGAAAGCTCCACGAATGTGAAGACTGAATGGCTCGTGAACGCAGCCCTTGTCTATTTGGCCAATGGCGATTATGACAGGGCGTCGCTCCTTCAGGAAGGAATTTTGCGCAATGGCAGAAGCATGACTTCGAAGGAGGCTCTTTTTTGGGCTTTCGTCCAGTTCGACGCTGGAAATTACGATTTGTGCATACGAAACGTGGACCTTGTCTCCGACAATGGCTACAAAGCTATAGCGGCTGCTTTGGCGTCTGATTGCTACAGGCAGTTGAACGATGACGAAAAGGCCGAGAAAATCCGCGAGTACATAATATCTCTCGGCGACGATGACATTCCCGACAACATCGCTGTGAACAGTGCCATCTGGGCCTACAACCACAAGGAATACGCCAGGGCCTATCATCTCTTGATGGGGGTCCTCGACGACAATCCTGAGTGCCAGCCTGCTTTGCTCACTTATGGAAAAATTTCGTGGCTCGACTCGCTTCCAGTTCCCGAAACTGATTTGGAAAGGACTGTGCGCGAGACGACAAGCCTCAGAACTTCGTACATGCTGAAAAAGGACGAGCGCCCACGCTTTGTTGTGGACGACGCTATAGCCAGAATCGCCAAGGTCGAGGAAAAGTACCAGAAAGAGCAGAAAGAGAACAAGTCGGATTCCAACATAATCGACAAGATAGACTCGCTTATTGTGGAGAGAATATCCCTCTTCCTCAGAAAAAACAGCGATCTGCCAATTAACGCGCGGACGTCTGAGATTTGGAGGACTCTTGAGGCTAATGAGTCCGGGGTGAACCTGTATCCATCCAAACTTGTGTGTTTCGCAGTTCAAAAATTGATTTCATACGGATTTCCTGACGACGCCCACAATCTTTTCATGGATTTTGTGAACGCGAAGTACATGAATTCCACCAAGCTGGAGACTGCGGAGAAATACTCTTCCAATGTTGAGACGAACGAGGCGGGAAAGAAAGTCGAAATAGACATTTTCGGCGGCGAGCGGGTTGTAAAGGCCGATGCTGTCCCTGAGTCAATTGTTCGGCTCGCTTTTGGCGAGGAAGTCGCCAAGTCTGCCAGTTCGATGAACATTTGGGAGGTTGAGTTGGCGGCTTACTTTGCCCTTGTGGATGGAAACATCGAGACTGCAAAGAGGCTGTACGAGTATGTCATGTTCGAGTCGGGCGGGGTTGTGAACAGTTCCGTCGGAAACTATGACGGTAGCTTCGAGAACATTTCTCCGTTGGCCTCCTCCTCTTCCGCTGTGAACCTCGCGATGATTTACAGCAGCTTTGGGGACAAGGATGCGGCCCTTTCCCTGTACGGTTTGGCATCTGGCAAATGCGAGAATGTGTTTGTGAAATCAAAAATCCTCCACCGAATCGCAAAAATCCAGCTTGAGAAAAACGATTTGCGGAACGCTAAAATTTCAATCGACTACAGTCTTTCCTTGGACCCGCAGAATGCGGACGCTCGCTTGCTGAAAAGGCAGTGCGTAGACATGGAGTGAGTCCGATTAAGCCCGTAAATGCAGGCTTTGAGCAAAAAAATGCCGGAGAACCCAAAATGTATGGCTCTCCGGCATTTTTTTTGCAAGATTGGACTTACGCTTCGATGACGGCGATGATGTCCGAATTCTTCACGATGAGGAATTCCTCTCCGTCGATTTTTACCTGCGTGCCTGAATACTTGTCGTACATTACCCTGTCGCCGACTTTGACAGTGATTTTCTCTTTATCTGTTCCAGGTCCCACGGCCTCGACTTTAGCCGTCTGTGTCTTTTCCTGGGCTGCCTCTGGAAGAATGATTCCGCTTGCAGTCTTTGATTCAGCCTTTTCCTGTTTGAGGAGAACGCGGTCTGCCAATGGTCTGAGTTTCATTATGGATGCCTCCGAAAATATGTTGATTAAATTTGTGTCAAAATGACACAGAAAAATCGGGATGAAAATCTGCGTGTGGCAAAATTTCCATTCAGTTTCTTTCTTCAATTAGAAAAATAATAAAATTTGTTGAAATCGGCAAAGGAAAAATGATTCAATTCTCGATAATCAAAAAAAATAGGCAAGGTTTGAAAAGTTGGCACGGAATTTGCTTATGTATTAGTGAAAACCAATTACAGGAGATTCACTATGGAAAAAGACAGCCTTTCAATTTACCTTGATGAAATCAACAAGATTCCGCTTTTGACTGCGGATAAGGAACTTGAGCTCGTGAAAAAAGCGGCTGAAGGCAGCAAGTCGGCCAAGAACAAGCTTGTCGAATCAAATCTCCGCTTTGTCGTAAAAATCGCGAAAGAATACATGAACCGTGGAATCGAATTCGAGGATTTGATAAACGAGGGCAACGCGGGCCTCATGCAGGCCGTGAACCACTTCGATTCCAAGGCCGGGGTGAAATTCATTTCGTATGCCGTCTGGTGGATTCGCCAGTCGATAATGAAGGCTCTGTACGAGCACGGCCACGAAATCCGCTTGCCAATGAACAGGGCCAACGAACTTGTGAACATCGAGAAGGCGAGAAAACTTGTCGCCGACAAGCCGGAGAACGTGCAGGTCGAGGAAATCGCTGCCATGCTTGGAATGAGCAAGGATGTCGTCAAAAATCTCATGGATGTTTCGCGCGAGATGAAGAGCCTCGACAGCCCGATTGCCAGCGACGACGCTTCTTCCGATTCGATTGGCGACATGCTTTCCGATTCGCGCTACAAGAACCCGGAAGCCGAGGCGATTGAGAATTCCCTCCACGAAGATGTTGAGGAGGCTCTTTCAAAACTCAGCCCGAAAGAGGCGAAGATTCTCCGCATGAGGTTCGGATTCGACGGCGAAGAGTCGATGTCGTTGAAGGAAGTCGGTGACGAAATCGGTTTGACGAAAGAGAGAATCAGGCAGATTGAGAAGCACGCCCTTTCAACGATAAGACTCCCGTCGAGGGTGAAAAAGCTCTCTGCTTATGTCGCTTGACTTGAAAGGGAAGCGAACGCGTCGATTCTCGCTTGAATCATGAGTTGTTCGTCGCGGACAGGCTCTGCGATTTTGAATGTCAATTCTCCACTTTGCGCGGTCCCGGTTATTTCTCCGGGACCTCTTAGTTTTAAATCCTCTTCGGCGATTTTGAATCCGTCCGTGGTGTCGTGCAGGGCTTTCATGCGCGCTTTTCCGTCTTCGGTCAAATCCTTTCTGTAGACGAGGAAGCAGTACGATTGGCTCTCTCCTCTGCCCACTCGGCCGCGCAGCTGGTGGAGTCCGGCGAGTCCGAACCTGTCCGCCTGCTCGATTACAATGCAGGTCGCGTTCGGCACGTCCACGCCGACTTCCACGACCGTCGTCGCCACCAGAATCTGCACCTTGTTCTGCCTGAAATCTTCGAGAATCTGCGTCTGCTCGTCCTCGCTGACTTTTCCGTGCACCATGGCGACCTTGTATTCCGGGTAGACCTGCTTCGAAAGGAATTCGTACATTTCCTCCGCGCTTTTCATGCCTTTTCTGCTTCCGAAATCTCCGTCCTCCATGTTGTTCTCGATTGCTGGATAGACGAAATAGGCCTGGTGACCGGCTTTCAGCTCGCTTCGCACGGCTTCGTAGGCGTTGCTCTCGTGTCCTCCCTGGACGAGGAAGGTCTTTATGGGCTTGCGTCCGTTCGGCATCGTGTGTATCGAAAGGACGTCGAGGTCGCCGAAGACCGTGAGGGCGAGAGTCTGCGGAATCGGGGTCGCGCTCATCATTAGAAGGTTCGGCTCCCGGACGTATGCGTCGGCGCTTGTCCGCCCTTTCTCAAGGATTGCCGAACGCTGGAGGACGCCGAACCTGTGCTGCTCGTCGATTATCGCGAGCGCCAAGTCCTTGTAGACGACGCTTTTGGAGAAGAGCGCGTGCGTTCCTATTACGAAGTCGATTTCGCCGGCTTTGAGCGCGGAGAGCAGGTTGTTCCGCCCCTTCGCGTTCAGGTTGCCTGTGAGGTAGGCCACTTTCACGTCCAGCGATTCAAGCATTTTCGCCGCGTTTTCCGCGTGCTGCCGGGCGAGAAGCTCCGTGGGCGCCATGAGCGCGCATTGGCTTCCGTAGTCGATTACACGGAGCGCGGCGAAAAAAGACACGAGCGTCTTTCCGCTTCCGACATCGCCTTGGAGAAGTGTGCGCATGGAAAAATTCTTTCCGCTTTTGTCGCGCGCGGACTCGTAGTTCCTGTCGATGTCGATGTTCATCTGCGCTATCACGGATTTCTGGTCGTCAGTGGGCTGGAAGGAAAGGCGAGAAAGAAGCTGCTTCTGCCTTGGAGAGAGCGTCCGTTCAAATTCTTCGGTAGTGAACGATTTCTGCGACTCCGCTTCGATTTCACCTGTCGTGGCATTCACTTTTGGAACGAAGCCCTTGTGGTCGATTGAACGCTGCGCCATTGTTCTTTGAAAAAGGTAGAGTTCCTCGTAGACGAGCGTCTGCCGGGCTTCTGCTGCTTCTTGGATTGATTTTGGAAGGTGGATTTTCTGCAGAGCCTCGATTTTTGTGAGAAGCCCTTTTTTTTCGATTAGGCTGTCCGGGAGGTCGTTCTCAATTCCCTTCGCGTACTGTTTCAGGGCCGCCTCGACGGCCGCGCTGATTTGCTTGCTCGAAAGTCCCTCCGTTTGCCTGTAAATCGGGAAGACCTTGCTGTTCGGGATTGGCTTGTCCTTGTAGTCGGAGAGTTTTCCGGATTCCGCGAGTTTCTCCGTGTCGTACTGCGAAGACTGGAGCGTTCCGTATTTTCTGTTGAAGACGCCTGCCACTGCAAGAATGGAGCCAATCTTCAGCGAATTTTGCAGCCACGGCCGGTTGAACGCTATCAACTCGGCGGAGGCTGTTCCGTCCGTGACGACTATCTTGAGCGTCTTCATCGCCCCATAGCCGAACCAGTCGTGCTTGATGACCTGCACAATCGTGTGGGCCTTCGCCTGCGGGTTTGCGTCGAGCGTCTGCATGCATTCGTGGAGCGTCGTCCTCTGCGTTCTGTCTTCGTAGTCCCGCGGATAGTATTGAAGAAGATCGGCGACTGTGAATATGTTCAACTTTGCGAAGAGGGCGGCTTTCGCGGGTCCTATCTTCGGCAAGGTGTTTATCGAATTCGTGATTTCTGATGTCTTCATATACTATATTTATCGAAGGTTTTTCGTTTTATGCAAAATTCAAATGCCGATGTTCATCAGAATCGGAATCAACATTCCCTCTACAAGGATTTTTCCAAGCGCGTAAAGAACCACGCTTTCAATCAAGGCGATTGCGACCGCCCCCTTGAACGAAATCGAGCGTCCCCTGTAGAACATTGATGTCATGGCGAAGATTATCGGGGAAATCGAGTTGTCGATTGAGTCCCAGATTGTTCCGTATGTGGATTTCGAGACTAGAAGGACAACGAGCCTGATTATCAACAGGAAGATGAAGAAGCCCAAGACGGAAGAGAAAATGTTCCAAATCATTCCCACGACAAGCGACAGGATGATTCCGACTGTTATTCTCTGGCCGTTTGCGAGGGACGTGAGTATGTAGGAAAGCCCCCAGAGCGCGCAGATTGCCACCGCCGCCGACAAGTCAAGCCTGCCGATTCGGAGTCCGAGCCTCTTGAAGAGGTCGAGGTACGGGTCGCAAATCCGGGCGAGGAACTGGCCGAACGGGCTGTAGGCCGCGCTTGGAATCCATGTGAGGAAGACCCGGATGAAGCATACGAGCGTGTAGATTGAGACGACTGTCGCCGCTATTTGAAGTGTCGGGCGCAAAATTGTTGGCATGGAGCCTCCTTGAAAATTTATCTTTCTTGTCTACTAATGAATAATCAAAAAACGTCAAACCGCCCACACATTTTTCACGAGATGGAGGCCTTTCAGTTCTTCCTGGTACTCTTTTGTCGGCGGAGCCGTCACCTGCGAGCCGAGCTTTATCGTGTACGTGTTCCCGTCCGCGTCGATGTGGAGGTAGATTGAGCACGCACCCTGGTTTCCGTAGAAGAATTCCCTCAGGTCGAAAAGGTTCCTGTCGTTTTGTATGTTCGGGTCGAGCTGGATGTGGATTTCCGAGATGGCCTTCTCCTGTATTTTTTCCGGGTCGACTATGGAGTCCACGAGGAAGGAAGCGCCGTCCCTGTTCGGGTTCGAGTCGACTGAGCCGATGAACGCCCAGACTTTCTCCGGCTGTATCTGCTCCTTCAGTTCAAGCCAGGTTCTCTCGAAGAATGTCAGGTCGAATTCCCCGAAGAAGTCCTTCACTTTCGCGAATGCCATCCTCTTTCCGGTCTTCGTCGTGATTTCCCTGACGGTCTCAATCATGCCGACTGCCGTGTATTTCTTCTCCTCTCCCTTCATCTTCCAGAGGTTCGCTCCGCTCTCCTGCAGCCGCTTCTTCTCCGCCTTCTCGGCCTGCGTTATCATTCCGATGTTCTGCGAGTTCAAATCCGCCTTGGAGAACGCTTTCTCGTAGTCGTCGAGCGGGTGCCCGGAGACGAAGATTCCAATCAGCTCCTTTTCCATGTTGAGCTTTTCGATTTTGGAGATGTCGGGGAGTTCCTGGAAAACGAAGTCGGAGACTGTCTTCTCGTCGGTGTCTGCGAAGAGGTCGAAGTCGCTGTCTCCCGCTCCGTTCACTACGTTCTCAGCGTGCGTGAATGCCGCCTCGAAATTCGCGAGCAGTGTGGGGCGGTTCTTGTCGAGTTTGTCGAAGCCGCCGACCTTGATGAGGATTTCCACCGCCTTCTTGTTCACGCAGAGTTTTCCCATCTTGTCGTGCCTCGTCATCATCCTCATCAAAAAGTCCATGAAGTCCTTGAACGGGCCGTTCTCCGTCCTTTCCTCGACAATCGCTGTCGCGACTCCCTCTCCGATTCCCTTCACGCCCTTGAGTCCGAAGACGATTTCACCGTTCACGACGTCGAAGTAGACGTCCGATTTGTTCACGTCTGGCGCGAGAACCTTGATGCCCATCTTTCGGGCTTCTGCGATGTACGCCGGAAGTCCGTCCGTCGTGTTGATTTCGTTCCTCAGGTTGGCCGCCATGAATTCCGCCGGATAGTTCGCCTTGAGCCAGCCCGTCCTGTAAGCCAAGACCGAATATGCCGCCGCGTGCGACTTGTTGAAGCCGTAGCCCGCGAACGGAATCATGATTTCGAAGATGTCCTCGGCGTGCTTTGCCTCGAATCCCTGCTTTACGGCTCCCTCCACAAATTCCTTCTTCTTTCCCATCATGACTTCCGGCTTCTTTTTTCCCATGGCGCGTCGGAGCATGTCGGCTCCACCGAGCGAGAATCCCGCGATTTTCTGCGAGACCTGCATGATTTGTTCCTGGTAGACCATTACGCCGTACGTCTCTTCGAGGATTCCCTTCAGACAAGGGTCGGGGTAGTGGATTGTCTCCGGCTTCCATTTTCCGTTGATGTAGTCGGGGATGCAGTCCATCGGGCCTGGGCGGTAGAGGGCGTTCAACGCTACGAGGTCCTCGAGTTTTTCCGGCTGGAACTGCTTGAGGATTTTCTGCATTCCGGGCGATTCGAACTGGAAGACCGCCACGGAGTCTCCCCTTTTGAAGAGGTCGAATGTCTTCTTGTCCGTCTCGCTCACTTTCGAGCAGACGAAAACCGGATCCTCCGGCTTTTTGTGCCTGTTGATGATTTCCTCGGCGTAGCGGATGAGCGATAGCGTCTTGAGTCCGAGATAGTCGAATTTGACAAGTCCGCAAGGCTCGATTATGTCCATCGTGTACTGCACTCCGACTTCGCCTGTCTTGGAGTCCTTGAACACAGGCGCCCAATCCGGCAACGCTGTGAGTCCGATTACCATTCCCGACGCGTGCAGACCAGTGTTTCGTTTGCAGTTCTCAAGCTTGAGCGCGATGTCGAAGAGCCGCTCGTACCTTGGGTCGTGCCTGTATTCGGCGAGCTGGCCTCCGTCGGGGAATTTCTCGTTCGGCGGCTCGAAGCAGTTCTTGAGCTTGGTCTTCAAGTTTTCCGAGACTTTCGACTTGAGCATGTTGACTTCGGGAATCGGGATTCCGAGCACTCGTCCAACGTCGGCTATGCAGTTCTTCGGCTTGAGCGTTCCGAACGTGACGATGTGCCCGACTTGCGGGTCGCCGTAGAGGTCTCGCGTGTGCTGGATGATGTCCTGCCTGTAGTCGAAGTCCATGTCCACGTCGAAATCCGGCATGGAGACGCGCTCCGGGTTCAAGAATCGCTCGAAAATCAACTTGAAGCGGAAGGGGTCGATGTCCGTGATTGTCATGCAGTAGGCTACGAGTGAACCCGCTCCAGAGCCTCGTCCCGGTCCGATTGGAATGTAGGGCTTGGGTCTGTCGTTCACGTTGTCGTATGTGGACTTTGACCAGTTGATGAATTCCCAAACGATGAGGAAGTAGCCGGAGAAGCCCATCTGGAAGATTACTCCGAGTTCGTATTCGGCTCGCTCCCGGATTTCCGGGGTGATTTCCTTGTACCTCATGCGGAGTCCCTTCTCCACGAGGTAGCGCACATAGTCGTCCTGGTTCTTCGTGTAGTCGTCGTGCTTCTGGAATTCCTTCGGCAGCGTGAATCGGGGGAGGCAGGCCTTGAGTTCCTGCGTCTTGTACTGGTGGATTGTCAGGTCGCACATGTTCGCGATTTTGACCGTGTTCGCGTACGCCTCTGGAAGTTCGGGGAAGAGCAACCTCATCTCCTCCTCCGTCTTGAAGTAGAATTCGTCCCTGCCTTCCACGCCCATCTTGGAGTGCGGCTCGTCCAGAAGTCTCTTGAAGCCGATGCACCTGAGCGCGTCCTGCGCCTCCGCGTCCTCCTTTTCGACGTAGTGGATGTCGTTCGTAACGACGAGAGGAATGTCCAGTTCCCTCGACATTTCTATGAGCTTGTCGTTGACGATTTTCTGTTCGGGGATTCCGTGGTCCTGCAGCTCAAGATAGTAGTGGTCAGGGCCGAAAAGATTCTTGTACTTGAGTGCCATCTCCTTGGCCTCGTCTTCCTTGCCCGCCAAAATGAGCTGCGGAAGTTCTCCCGCGATGCAGGCGGAACAGCAGATGAGTCCCTCGTGGTATTTTTCGAGCAGCTCGTAGTCGATTCTGGGTTTTCCGTAGTAGAGCCCCTCCTGGTAGGCGATTGAAGAAAGCCAGCACATGTTCTTGTAGCCGGTCTGGTTCTCGCAGAGCAGAATCAGGTGGAAGTAGTGGGCGTGCCTGTCTCCGTCCTCGCCCTTCCTTGAATAGGGGACGTCGTTCTTTTCGAGGTGGCTTCCGTAGGCGACGTAGAATTCCTCGCCCACAATCGGGTTAATGCCGTTGACGTGGCAGAGCTTTTCAAAGTTGAGCGCGCCGAACATGTTTCCATGGTCGGTCAGAGCCAACGCCGGCATGTTCAGCTTCTTCGCCTTGGCTACGAGGTCGTCGAGCTTGGCGCAGGAATCCAAAAGAGAATAATCGGAATGTACGTGCAAGTGTACGAAATTTGCAACAGGTGTGCCCTCTGGGGCGGAATCGAAAACGTGATAATCAGCCATGGAGGGAATTATAGATGAATAATCGACACTTGAAAATTGAGGGTGCCGAAACAAGTCGAAATCGGTCATTGAGCGAAGTCGAAATCGGTCATTGAGCGAAGTCGAAATGGCCAATTCCTTCTCAAAAATCATCAGCTTAGTCGACGGCCTCAAGCTCTTCGTACTGCTGTTCGTCGTCGTCCGCTTCGAGATTGTCTTCGTCAGCGTATTCCCCCTCGACATATTTGCTTCCGTCGGTTCTTTTCGCGATTATGATTGTTATGTCGTCGTCGAACCCTCTGTGCTCCGAAAATTCATCGACGTCTTTTAGAATCCGCTCGATTATCTCGTTCGTTTCGCGTTCGTGGCATTCCTTTATGATTTCCTTGATTTTTTCGATTCCGAACTGCTCCTGCCTTGAATTTGAAGCTTCCGTCAAACCGTCCGTGTAGAAGATGAGCATGTCGTCGGTTTCCATCACAAAGTTCGACTGGGCGAATGAGACCATGATGCCCTTCATTCCGATGGCTCCGTAATGCTTCGCGCCGTCGTTCCCCTTCAATTCCTTCACTTCGTTCGTCTTTGCGTTGAACAAGAGCGGGTAGGGGTGCCCTGCGTTGCAAAGCTCCACCTCGCAGGTCTGCTTGTCGCTTGCTGGTTCGAACCGGCAGAGGATGCCCGTCATGTAGTTCTCAATACTTCCTTTCTCCTTGATTATCTGATTGTTTATCTTGTTGAGGATGTATTTCACATTTTCCCTTCTCCTGAACCCCGTTTGGAAAGCCCTTGAGATTATGTTCTTTGAAAGCATCGTGACCAGGCTCGCGGAAAGTCCATGCCCGGAGACGTCGAAAAGCGTGACTCCGTTCAAAGTGTCGTTGTAGCTGTAGTAGTCGTAGAAGTCGCCGGAGACTTTCGACTGCGGAAGATAGCAGACCGAGATTTCCCATCTCCTGAACTGCCGGTTCGGCCTTGGAAGAAACTTCCTCTGCACGACCGAGGCCATCTCCAAATCCATGTCGGAGCGGTGCTTGTCCCTTTCGAGCCGTTCGTTGAGCATCGAGAGCGCCAAATTCGCGTCCTTCAAGTCCTGGGTCCGTATGTCGACTTCCTCCATGAGGTGCTCGGAGAGTTGGAGGTTCTTTTTATACATCAAGCCGAATCTTCTACCCAAAAGGGCTATGAAAAGCACTATCGAAAACTGCCAGCCGAAAATCACGAAGTAGGGGTAGGCCGTCGTGTTGTCGTGGAGCCTCAGCCCCACGTCGAGGATACCGCTTATGAAGGCGGGGATGAATCCTATTATGACTTCGATTGCCTGCTTCCTTGTTTTCTTGTTCCTTACGTTTATGGCGAAATCAACAGCCCCATTGACGATTTGCACAATGATGAGAAAAATCATCAACGGATATATCTTGAGGAGGAATGTGTAGCTTGGAGCCAGCAGGGTTAGGGTCGTTTGCAGAATAACGGTCGCGTGCCTGATGAAGCTTATGGGCTTTGGGCTTATAGAGCCGTAGTATTCTGAAGTGAATTTTGGAGTGAAATAGAGGATGAGATAAGCCGGTATGCAGAGCGTGAATTTCGTGAACAGAAGGTGCGGAATGTGGCCGTCGGTGTAGAATGGAATCTCCGTCGCGAAAAAGTACGAGATGAATATGAGCGTGACGAAATTGAGGGCGGCAAATGTCCTGAATTCCTTGAATTCCTTCAAGTTCATGTAGAGGCTGGCGTAGAGAATGCCGGTGAAGAGCATGATGCCGAACATGAGCATGTAGATTCTCGTGTGGTTGAAGTTGATTTTCTCGAACGCCGGATACGCGAACCTTGTGGGCCAGATGAACGCGTGGCTTGAAATTCCGCTCGCCCCCTGGGTGAATATTCTGATTAGGACAATGTTCTTTCCGTTCTGCTCCAGTATGTCCAGCGGAAAACTGAAGAAGTGCGCCTTGAAGAGCGTCGACTGCTCGTGCGGCGGAAACGCTCCGTATTGCGAGATGAAAGTCCCGTTGCAGAAGACCTGCTCCGCGAATCTCAAGTGCGGAATCACCATACCGAGCGGCTGGTTCTTGAACATCTCAGGAATCTCGAATTCCGCTCGAACCCAGACATAATGCGGCTCCCGTCCCAAAACGTTCATCAAATTGTTCTCGGAGTAATCGTCGAGCTTCTTGAAGTTCCGCGCGTTCTTCATTGCGTCTCCGTATGTCGCGTCCGCATCGGCCTCCCAATAGTAGAAATCCTGCCCGATGACGAGTTTTGGAGGCCTGCTGTCTTTCTTGCATGAAGAAAAGAGCAGAGAGAGTGTTATGAGAAAAATTGAAAGAATTATCCGTTCTGTTTTTGTTGGAAACCGCATTTCTATCATTTTAACACAGAAAGCACGAAAAAAATGAAAAAAATCGCCGCCACCCGCAAAGTTCGTTCGCGAGCGGCAGATGAAAAATTTTACGGAATTCTACATTTTGATTTTCATCAAATCAAAATACATCAGCTGCGTGGGGTTGTCGTCCTTCGCCTGCAGAAAAGCGAATCCGTTCCGGGCGTAAAAATCCGTCGCTCCACGGTATGCGTCGAGAGTGATGAATCTGCATCCTGTTTTGTTGTCCGCAACAAAATATATTTTTATGAACCGTAAAAGGTGTGTTCCGATTCCTTGTCCTTGCAATTCTCTGCTAATCGCAAGGCGTCCTATTTTCACGGACGGATAGCTCCGCAAAAATTTTTCTCTGTTGAAATTCGCTCTCTTGAATTTGTTGAATTGGCTATTCGTTGGAAAATCCGTTACAGCGATTTTGTCGTTTGCAAGAGTAAAGTACGCAAATATTTTATCTATTTCCCCCCTTCGCGTCAGGATATACGGCATTGCAAGAAATTGATTTTTGTAAAGATGCGCCTCATTTTTGATAAAATCGTTCAAATCTTCATCGCCACAGTCAAAATCAGTCACAAAAACATCGCTGGGGAGCTTTTTGATTTCATATTTTTCGAAAAATTCTGAATCAGAAATCATTTTGATGCTTCCCTTTTCGCCTCAAGCCTCACTTTTTCAGATGCTTCGCCGCGCTCAAGGCAAGCCAGAATCATTTTGTAGCTCGCCATCATCTCGTCGTATTCTTTCTGCGTCAGTTCGCATTTTGCATTTCTCATGTTTTCTTCGAACCTTCTCTCATCCTCTCCAAACAAAATCGGTGTTTCTCTAATGGGTCTTGCCATTTTTTCCTCCCTGAAAATCCTATTTCTTTAGGAAGCACATTTTCTCTTGTTAAAAAAACATTCTAGCACATTTAGTGCGGAATTTTGTGTCTTATTTGAACGACGCTGAGTTTGAGGTCTTTTTATGCGGCTCACTCGTCATCATTCCAGTTGATTCGTCTGGATTCGCCCGTAATCTTCATGTCGATTTTGTCCCGATTGATTAGAGAAGATGTTTCATCGATTGCGTCCATGATTTTTTGGACGTCGCAGTCCCCGCATTTTACGGTCATGGAAAGAACTCGTCTGGGGGCAATCTTTACAAAAATATTAATCTTGTTGAGGCTCTGTCCGGTGACGCTCCACTTCATTCCTGAGCCTTTGAGCTTTTCCCTGAGGAGAGACGAGAACGACACAATCGCAATCTGCTGAATCTTGTTCGCCTTCAAGACTTCCCTGTCGCAGTCTTCTGAATCCTGCTCGAAGGAAAGACTCAAGCTTGCAAGCAATCTTCCGATTTCACGTGTGGGCGCCGTGTGAATGAGTTTGTGTGGTGCATACTCTGCGCTTCCGTAGTCGATTTCGCAATATGAATCTCTATCTGCATAGACTGTG
>CAMHLH010000002.1 GCA_946185925.1 uncultured Treponema sp. | reverse complement strand
TCTCAGGGAAAACCGGCTCTCGGTGTTGGTGCCGGAAACGTTCCTGCATACGTCGAGAAAACTTGCAATTTGAAGCAGGCCGTGAACGACATCGTGATGTCGAAGTCGTTCGACAACGGAATGATTTGCGCTTCGGAGCAGACGGCAATCATCGACAAGGAAATCTACAACGACGCAATCTCCATGTTCAAGGAGTACAGGGCCTACCTCTGCAACGCAAAAGAGAAGAAGATGCTTGAGAAGTACATGTTCGGAGTCGACGGAGACCCGAGCGTCGCCAAGCTCCGCGGAGAGGTTCCAGGCATGGCTCCATGCGTGCTCGCGAAGAACGCCGGCTTCGAGGTTCCTGAGCGCACTAGCATCATCTTGGCGGAGTGCAAGGACATCGGACCTGACGAATGCCTCACCCGCGAAAAACTCGCTCCAGTCCTCGCCGTCGTAAAGGCGAATTCAACAGAGGACGGTCTCAAGAAGGCCGAGGCTTCTGTCCGCTTCAACGGTCTTGGACATTCGGCTGCAATCCATACAAACAACAAGGAACTCGCCGAGAGGTTCGGAGACCTTGTTCCTGCCATCCGCGTGATTTGGAATCAGCCTTCTACATTCGGTGGAATCGGAAACGTCTACAACTCGTTCATCCCTTCTTTGACTCTCGGTTGCGGTTCATACGGACACAACTCTACAGACGACAACGTAAGCGCAATCAATCTTTTGAACGTAAAGAAATTGGGAAGGAGACGAAACAATATGCAGTGGTTCAAGGTTCCATCAAAAATCTTCTTTGAGCGTGACTCAATCGAATACCTCCATCAGATGAAGGGAATCCACAAGGCCATCATCGTAACTGACCGCTCTATGGTCCAGCTTGGTTTCGTCGACAAAATCACCGACCAGCTCAAGTTGAGGAGAGACCCTGTCCAGTACGAGCTTTTCTGCGATGTCGAGCCGGATCCGTCTATCCAGACTGTAAAGGAAGGCGTCGAATTGATGAGGTCTTTCGAGCCTGACACAATCATCGCTCTCGGAGGCGGTTCTTCAATGGACTGCGCAAAGGGAATGTGGCTCTTCTACGAGAACCCGGACGTCGACTTCAACGACCTCAAGCAGAAGTTCATGGACATCAGAAAGAGGGCTTTCCGCTATCCGAACCTCGGACAGAAGGCCCAGCTCGTCTGCGTTCCGACGACTTCGGGAACTGGTTCAGAGGTGACTCCGTTCGCGGTCATCACCGACAAGGTGGAGCACAAGAAGTATCCGCTCACGGACTACGCCCTCACACCGACAATCGCAATCATCGACCCGACGTTCACATACAGCCTGCCGCCGAAAATCATCGCCGACACTGGAATGGACGTTCTCACGCACGCGACAGAGGCTTTCGTTTCCACACTCGCCAACGACTTCACTGACGGAATCTGTATCCAGGCGATAAAGATGGTGTTCACATACCTCGAACGCTCTTACAAGGCCGGATTCAAGGGCGCGGAGCGCGACGACGAGGCGAAGGAGAAGATGCACAACGCTTCTTGTCTCGCAGGAATGGCGTTCGCGAACTCGTTCCTCGGAATGAACCACTCGATGGCCCACAAAGTCGGCGGTGAATTCCACGTCCCACACGGAAGGGCGAACGCGATTCTTCTGCCGTTCACAATCCGCTACAACGGAACCCAGCCAGACAAGCTCTCTACATGGCCGAAGTACAACTACTACAAGGCCGCCGAAAGATACGCGGAGCTTGCCCGTATGCTCGGACTTCCTGCCAGCACGACTGCCGAGGGCGTCGAGTCTTACGCGAAGGCCTGCGGTGAGCTTGGAAAGAGGCTTGGAATCGCAATGAACTTCCAGTCACAGGGCTTGGACGAGAAGGAGTGGCTCGACAACCTCGACAAGCTCGCCTTCCTCGCCTACGAAGACCAGTGCTCTCCTGCTAACCCGCGTGTTCCGCTCGTTGAGGACATGAAGCAGATTCTCAAGGAAGCCTACTACACGAAGGAATTCTTGGCCGAATAGCCTGAACTCTTGAGCTGAAAATCCGCCCGGACGCTGATGCACTTTTTGTTCGTCATTGTCCGGGCGTTTTTTTATGTTTGCGGTTTTCATTTCGATGCCCTGACCCCGCTTTTGTTTTATAATGGCGTACATGAATATCGTAAAACCTTCAGTAAAAGAAATTGTGAACAAAACTCCGGGAAAGAAGATGGAGTTCTGCGGTCGGGTCTGCTACAAGTCCGACTCGAAAATCAACGACGACTCGTATGTGAAATTCTTGAGGAACATCGCGAAATCCGGGCACACGTCGGTTCTTGAGCACGAGCGCGTGTGTTTCGAGGTCTCTTCTGATGTGGATTTGGCTTCTTGCGCGAAGTGCGTGAAATTCTTCGCGGTCGGGGAGGTCGCGGGGAAGAGGTTCGTCTCCGCAAATGTCCGTGCATGGCTTGAGAATGTCGGTTCGGAATCGGCTTTCTATCCGCATCTCAAATCGCTTTATCCGTTCCTTTTTGAGGACGAATGCGCCGTCGACGGTTCTTCCGTGAAAATCGTCGATGAAAACTACCTTTCGTTAGTTTCCGCCGATGAGAGAAAATCGATTGAATACGCTCATTCTGCCCGCACCTTCCAAATCACCTGCAGCCGCGCCTGCACCCACCAGCTTGTCCGCCACCGCGCGTTCTCGTTCTCGCAGCAGTCGCAGCGGTACTGCAATTTCTCAGGCGACAAATTCGGGCACTCAATCGACTTCATCATGCCGGTCTTCGACGACGTGAAGGAGTTTTCGGCCGAGGAGAAGTCGAAAATCGAGGCGAGGTTCAAGGAGAGCCTTGAGAGAATCGAGAGCGACTACTTCGACTTGGTGGACAACCTGAAGCTTCGGGCGGAGGACGCGAGGGCGATTTTGCCGAACGCGGCCGCTTCCGTAATCGTCATGACAGGCAGACCGTGCGACTGGGAGGGATTCTTCGCCCTCAGATGCGACGCGCACGCCCAGAGGGAGATTCGGGACGTGGCGTTCGCAATCCGCGATTTGCTTTCAAAATAGATTCAGAACTTTTCAATCGCTGTCGTCCGCTATCCTGTAGTCCCAGTTGTGCTTGGGGTAGCGGCCCTTCATTTCCTTGCAGATTTCAATCCAGGCTCCGCTCCAGAAATGCTCCAAATCCTCTGTTATCTGGAGCGGCCTGCGGGCCGGCGAGAGGAGCTTCAAGAGCACCGGGACTCCGAGCAGTTTCGGGGTCTCGAAGCAGCCGAAAATCTGCTGGATTATTATTTCGAGCACTGGCCTTATCTTCTCTTCAACGCCCTTGTTGCTCGACGCTATCCTTTCGTACACGATTTTCCGTTTCCTACCGTTCGTTAGTTTGATTTCCGTTGGGGCTTCGCTGTCAATTCTTCCGCCGTCCAAATGGTAGCGGAGCGCGTCGAGCACCGTCTTTTCGTCGAGTTTCGTGGATGTGAGGAAGGGCTTGAGCCATTCCTCAGCGGTTTCAGGAAGTCTCTCGATTTTCTTTGAAAGATTGGAGTCGGGTTTGTTTTTTGCGTAGAATTTCGCCCTCAGAAGAAAGTCCTCTCCGGTTTTTCCAAGAGGAAGCCATCCCAAGCCCTTTTCCTTGAGCGTCTGGCATACCGCGTCCGAAAAGTCGTTGGCCGTCGCGGAGAGCTTCTTCTCTTTTATGACGATTTTTCCGTAATGCGTGATTTCCGCCTTCCGCATCTTCATGTCGCCGTCGAGTGTCGTGAGCGTTTCAATTGCCGCCCTGTCTTGAATCCACTTTTCCGCGAAAGACGTGTCCAAATTTTCGTATTCGTAGATTTTTCCCGTCGTCTCGCCCGCGTCCACTTTTGGTGCGACAATCCATTCACTACCGTTCGTTAGTTTAATGGAAGCCTTTCTGCCGGACGGAAACTGGTATGTGGTGAAGTCCCCTTTGGATTCGACTTTTCGCGCGATTCTGTCCGGGAAGCCTGAAAGCAAAATCTCTTCGGTCCGCTTTTTTCCGCTTTTTCCAGCCCAATCCCCTTCGGTTCTTGAAAGCCTTCTCCGCAAGTCTTCCTGGAACGCCTTCTGCTGTTGGACTGGAGCGTCCTTGTACTCGCTGAATTTCAAGACGGTGGGAATCGAATTTTCCGCAGAGAGTGCCACGCAGGCAAGCCGAGGCGGAAGACCGAGCGTCAGTGCTCTTTCCCCCTTTTGTGTGATTTTTCCGTTTTTCCCCAAAAGTCCCAGCTCTTCAAGCAGATTCTTTGCGGCCTTCCATGCGGAAGTCGGCGGCGGCGTGAGCCAGTCGATGGACTCTGCGTCCTGTGCGCCCCACTTTGCGCATTCAAGGACGAGTTGCGCAAGGTCTGTGCGGAGGATTTCTGGCGGTGTGGAATCCGGCAGGATGTCGTTCTTGCTCCAGAGTCTTATGCATTTTCCGGCCATGATGCGGCCTGCCCGACCCGCCCTCTGCTCCGCGCTGAAAAGGCTTTCCCTTTCCGTCACGAGTTTTTCCATTCCGAGGGAGATGTCCATCCTGTTCAAGCGGCAGAGACCTGTGTCCACGACGGTGGAGACGCCAGGCACCGTGAGCGAGGTTTCCGCGATTGCGGATGAGAGGATGATTCTTCTTGGCTCGTCAATCGGGACTTCAGAGAGAATTTTCTTCTGCTCCGAAAGCGGTATCGACGAGTGGAGGATGAGAACTTCGGCCTGGTCTTTTTCCAGCCGTTTTTCGATGTCCTCCCTAGCCCTGTTTATCTCTTTTATCCCTGGAAGAAAAACTAGAATCGTGTCTTTTCGGCATTCGGTATTTTGGACTTTAGATGAATTTTCAAGAATTTTGTTATTTATCCACAAGTTATCCACATTTTTGTGGGTGGATTGTGGATAAACTAACGATTGTTTGTTAGTCAGCAACGAAAAGAGGCATTTATCCACATTTTCAGGTCTGTACTCGATTTCCACCGGAAATTGCCTGCCAGGAATCTGCATCGTCTCCGCGCTCAAAAATTCGGCTAACGAACGGTAGTTGATTGTCGCGCTCATCACGACGACATACAAATCGTCCCGAAGTTCCATCGCCTGCTTGAGGAACGCGAGTGACAAATCAAGGTTGACCGACCGCTCGTGGAATTCGTCCAGAACGACGACCTCGACTCCCTCCAGAAGCGGATCTGCCTGCATTTTCCGTGTCAGAATGGCTTCTGTAAGCACTTCAAGCCGTGTCTCCGCCGATTTTTTCGACTCCATGCGCAGGGTGTAGCCGACGGTCTTTCCGACTTCCTCCCCGATTATCTCTGCAATTCTGCTTGAGACTGCGACTGTGGAAATTCTTCTCGGCTCCGTCATCAGTATTTTTCCTTTGAAATGCTTCAGAAGGGCCACTGGAAGGGCCGTGGACTTTCCAGCGGCGGTTTCGGCAGTCAGCACAAGGAAGCGGCTTTTTGACGATTTCAGCTTTTCGCATATCTCGTCAAGGTGGATAACTATCGGTAGTTTGTGGATAAATTGTGGATAACTCATGTGGATAACTCTTCTTCTTTATGGAATCTTTAAGAAATCTCTCTTTTGTATGCCCTCAATTCTCGTTGGAAATCGTTTTTTTGAACAGTGAAAACGTGTTAGACTTTCATCTATGTGCACGAAGAATCAGAAACTTGATGTGAAGCTCATCGCCCTGGATTTGGACGATACGCTGTTGAACGACAATGCCGAGATTTCGGACGAGAATGTGGCGGCTTTGAAAAAATGCGCCGAGCGTGGAATTTACGTCGTTCTCTGCTCCGGCCGGCTTGAGGCTGGAATCGCGCCTTTTGTCCGCCGGCTGCAGATTGCGGGGAGCGAGTTCGGCCGCTTCGTCATAGCCATAAACGGCTGCAGCGTGTTCGACATGCACGAGAGACGGCAGATTCTCTGCGAGAAAGTTCCGGGGGACATTTTGCTGAGGGCTGACGAACTGGCGCGCGAGGCCGGTCTGCAGAGCCAGATTTATTCGACCGACACAATCCATTACGGAACGCTCACTCCATGGATTCAGATGGACATCGACTTGTGCAAGGTGAAGGGTGCGAAAGTCGACGACTACCCCGCAATGCTCGCCAAAGGCTCTCCAAAAATGCTCGTTCCATGCGACCCAAAAACGCCGGAAGTCGTGCAGAAACTAATGGAGCGCATGAGGAAAGAATTCGGCGACCGCGCCGTGGTTTTCACGAGCAAGCCGTTCTTCCTTGAGCTTCTGCCGAGCGGCTGCGGAAAGGGCGAGTCCGTTTCGTGGCTTTGCGAGAGGCTCGGCTTTCCAGTGTCCAAGGCGATGGCCTTCGGCGACGGAATGAACGACGAGTCGATGATTACAAAGTGCGGATACGGAGTCGCCATGAAGAACGCGAACGAGCACATAAAGTCGGTCGCCGATTTCGTGACGGAATTCGACAACGACAACAGCGGTGTCGGAAGGTTTTTGGAGAAGTTCGTCCTATGAAGATTTTCATAATCGGTGCTGGATTCACGGGGATTCAGCTTGCCAAGAGGTTCGTGGACGGAAAGAACGATGTGGTCATCATCGACAACAACAAGGACGCTGTTTCGTATGCGGAGAACAGATTGGACTGCGGCGCGATTCTTGCCGACGGAAACAACCTCGCCGTCCTTGAGGATGCCGGAATCGCCGACGCTGACGCCCTGGTCTGCGTCACATCCGACGACGAAGTGAACATGATAACCTGTTCCCTCGTCGATTCCGTCTACCCCAAAATCCTGAAAATCGCCCGCGTCCGTAACTACGCCTATTATGTGAACACCGCCGAGGCCGCGAAAAAGCATTCGGACGACACGAAGAACAACCGGCCGCTCTACGGAATCGACTTCATGGTCAACCCTGATTTCGAGGCCGCGCAGGCGATTGTCAATTCAATAGAAAAAAATTCGATAATAGATTCCCTCAAATTCGACAACTCGCCATACGAGATTCTCAGAATAACTGTCGAAGAAGGGAGCGAATTCGACGGAATCGCCTTGAAGGACTTGTGGAGGCTCACCAGCAGCAGATTCTTCGTTGCGTACATGGAGCGTGACGGAGTCGCGTCGCTGCCGTACGGAGCCACAATCGTGAAGTCGGGCGATGTCCTTGGGCTGTTGCTTGAGAGGAGCCATTTGGAGGAATTTTTGAAGCTCTGCGGCTCCAAGATAAAGAACATCCAGAAAATCGCTCTGGTCGGAGCCGGGCGAATCGGAACGCTCATCGCAGAACGGCTCGGGGAGAAGCAGAAGGGCGAGCGGAAATTCTTCAGGCGGCAGAGGGCGCAGTTCGTCATAATCGAAAGCGACGCGGAGAGGGCGAGCGCGGCCGAGGAGAAGTTCGCGGGCGTCGCCAGGGTCTTCAACGCGGACGTGACTGAGGAGGGATTTTTGGAGGAGGAGAAGATAAACAACTTCGACCTTCTCATCTGCTCCACTTCCAACTACGAGATGAATATTGTCGCGGCGGCTTATGTGGAGTCGCTCGGAGTCGAGAACAGCATCGTCCTTGTCGCGTCCGACGCTTACGGCTCGATTGCCCGCAGACTCGGAATCGAAGTCGCAATTCCAGTCCGCGACACCGTTGTGGATTCGATAATGAGCCACCTCCGCGGCACGAGCGTTTCAGGCATTCATTCGGTGAACGGCGGTTTCCTTGAGATTCTTGAGGTCACGGTCGCGAAAGATTCAAAAGTCGATGGAAAGAAGCTGATGGAGATTTCAGACCCCGGAAAATTCCTCATCTTGATGGCGCTGAAGAACGGCGAGGAGTCGTACAAAATATTGAAGGGCGACTCCGTCCTTGAAGCCGGTGACAAGCTCGTCATAATCGCCACGAAAGAGGACAGCCAGCACGTCTTGGAGAGGTTCGCTCGATGAATGCGTTCGTGTTTCTGAGATTGATATTCATAGTCCTTGCCGTTGTCGGTTTTTCGTTGTCGCTGCCGATTGGCGTCGCCCTGTACTCCGGCGAGGATTCTGTCGTTTCGGCATTCCTCTGCCCCATGCTCGCTTCGATTGTCATCGGAATCGTCTTCTTGCTGCTTGGGCGGAAGTCGTCCGTGCGCTTCTCAATCAGGTCGGTTTTTCTGTTCGTCGCCTCGGCTTGGATTTCGATATCGCTTTTCGGCGCCGTCCCCCTATTCTTGTCCGGCGCTATTCCATCGTTTCTGGACGCTTTTTTTGAAAGCTGCTCTGGTTTCACGACCACGGGGGCTACGATATTGGGCGAAATCGAGGGGCTTCCGAGGAGCGTCAATGTCTGGAGGTGCGAGATGCACTGGCTCGGGGGGATGGGAATCATCGCGCTCACGGTTGCGCTTCTGCCTCTTCTCGGCGTGGGCGGCTTCAACCTCATAAAGGCGGAGTCCACAGGGCCTGAGAAGGGAAAAATCACACCGAAGATGGCGAACACAGCGGAAATGCTCTGGGCCTTGTACGGCGGGCTCACGCTTTTGCACGCGGTCGCATTGCGGATTTGCGGACTCGATTGGATTGACTCGTTCTCGTACGCTTTCTCGACGCTCGGAACCGGCGGTTTCGCGACGATGAATTCGAGCGTTGGAAGCTACGGCTCAGTCGCGATAGAGATGGTCTGCTTCGTCTTCATGTTCCTGGCAGGAATCAACTTCAGCCTCTACTACTACCTTTTGACTGGCAAATTCAGCGAAATCAGGAAGAACACGGAATTGAAGGCGTACATTCTGGTCTTCTTCGGCTCGATTCTGCTTTCCGCACTCTTTTTGCTTCCTCACTACTCGAATTTCTTCACCGCGCTCCGCTATTCGAGTTTCCAGGTCGCCTCGATAATGACGTCCACCGGCTACATGACCGCCGATTATCTGCAATGGCCTTCGGCGGCTCAGTTCTTGATTTTCATGCTCTTCTTCATTGGTGGATGCGCAGGTTCGACGGCCGGAGGCGTGAAGGTGATTAGGATTTGCGTTTTGTTCCGCCACGCCAAGAACGAGATGATGAGGATGCTGCATCCGCACGGGGTCTATTCTGTACGATTGAACGGCAGTTCCGGCAAGAACGACCTCGTCTTCAATGTGGGCTCATTCGTTTTCGTCTATGCCTGCCTGGTGTTTTTGACGACTTTCGTGGGCACTGTGGGCGGCCTGGACTTGTTCACGGCTTTCACCGCCTCCCTTTCCATGGTGGGGAACGTGGGGCCTGCATTCGGGGAGCTGGGGCCGACCGCCAACTACGGCTTCCTGCCGTCCGCCCTGAAATTCTGGTACTGCTTCGTGATGATTGCCGGCCGTCTTGAACTCTACAATCTGCTGATTTTCTTTTTGCCGGATTATTGGAAGAAATAGGCTGATGGTGCAAAAAAAACTCTGAACAAAAAGTTCAGAGTTTATGGAGACGATCGGACTTGAACCGACTACCTTTTGAATGCCATTCAAACGCTCTAGCCAGGTGAGCTACGCCCCCAAAGACAAGAAAAGATGATATGGCATCTGGAAAAAAATGTCAATCAGGCTTCTTCATAAATCGATTCGAACTCGTCTTTTTTCATGACGAAAAAATCGCCTTTCTCTCCCCTCACGACGTAATCGCCGTATTCTGCGACGATTATCCTGTCGGAAGTTTTTACCTTCAGGATGTGGTCGAGCTTTCCGTCGTTCGTCACGTCGGCGTAGTCGAACATGGCGAACTGCTTGGCGAATTCCTTGAGTTCTGCTTGGTTCTTTCCAGTCCATTGGACGGCTTCGATTGTCTCTTTCCTTCGGTATTTCATTTCGTCCTCCGTTTTTCTAGCGAGTGAGTTTTCTGTAGACAGTTTTGTGCGGAATCTCATCTGAAATTCCGAGCACTTCCTTCTTCCATTCGACGTATTCGCTCCAGTTGCCCTCGAAGAACTTGACTTCGCTGTTGTTCTCGAACGCGAGGATGTGGGTGCAGATTCTGTCGAGGAAGTAGCGGTCGTGGCTGACGACGAGGACGACGCCCGCGAACGACGAAATCGCCTCCTCAAGGCTTCGTGTCGTGGTGATGTCCAGGTCGTTTGTCGGTTCGTCCAGGAGAAGCACGTTGCCGGCTTCCTTGAACATGAGACCCATGTTGAGCCTGTTCTTCTCTCCGCCGGAGAGCACCGAGATTTTCTTGTTCTGGTCGGACGAGTTGAAGTTGAACCATGAGCAGTAGGCGTGCGAGTTGATTTCGCGGACGGCTCCGTTCACCGCCCTGCCCTTCTCGTCCACGGCTCCGAGCTTGACCAAGTCAGAGCCGCCTGAAAGTGTCTCGTAGACCGTCTTGTTCGGGTCGAGCTTGCTCCTCATCTGGTCCACGTAGACGAGTTTCACCGTGTCGCCGATTTTGATTTCGCCAGAGTCCGGCTTCTCCTCGCCCATCGTTCCGTCTGGAAGCTCGATTTTCTGTCCCGCCGCGGTCGCAATCATCTTGAAGAGAGTCGTCTTTCCGGCTCCGTTCGGGCCGACGATGCCGACAACCGCTCCGGCCGGAATGTGGAAGTCCAGGTTTTCGAACAGCACCCTGTCGTCGAACGACTTCGTGAGCTTTTCCGCGTCGATTACGACGCTTCCGAGTCTTGGGCCTGCCGGAATTGAAATCTGCGTGTCCTTGAGCTGGATTCTCTTGGATTCCTCCGCCAAAAGTGCTTCGTACTTTGTGATGTGCTCCTTGTGCTTGGCCTGTCTTCCCTTCGCGCCCGCGTGAATCCACTCAAGCTCCTCCTGCATCTCGCGCTGGCGGACGGAAGCCTGCTTTTCCTCAAGGGCGAGTCTCTTCTGCTTGGCTTCGAGCCATTCCGTGTAGTTTCCCTTGAACGGATAGCCCTCTCCCCTGTCCATCTCCAAAATCCAGCCCGCCACGTTGTCGAGGAAGTAGCGGTCGTGGGTTATCGCGATGATTGTTCCGGGATAGTCCTTCAAATGCCGCTCAAGCCATGCGATTGTCTCCGCGTCCAGGTGGTTCGTCGGCTCGTCCAGAAGGAGGATGTCCGGTTTCTGGAGCAGAAGGCGGCAGAGTGCCACGCGCCTTCTTTCACCGCCCGAGAGCACGTCCACAACCTGGTCTCCCGGTGGGCAGCGCAACGCGTCCATCGCAAGTTCCAGGTTCGAGTCAAGGTTCCATGCGTCCGCCGCGTCGAGCTTCTCCTGAATCTCCGCCTGCCTAGCGCAGAGCTTGTCGAAGTCCGCGTCCGGGTTTCCGAATTCCTCGTTCACCTTGTCGAATTCCGCCAGAAGGTCGGTTATCGGTTTCACGCCTTCCTTCACGATTTCGAGGACTGTTTTTCCCGGCTCAAGATACGGCTCCTGTTCGAGGTAGCCCATCGTATATCCGTCAAGGAGCTTTGTCTCTCCCGTGTAGTCCTTGTCGATTCCTGCGAAGATTTTGAACAGCGAAGATTTACCCGCTCCGTTCTCTCCAATCACTCCGATTTTAGCTCCGTAATAGTACGAAATCGAAATGTCCTTCAATACAACTTTTGTTCCATACGCGCGGGAAACGCGGTCCATTGTGTAGATGATTTTTTTGTCGTCGAAAGTTTTAGCCATGACAAAATTATAGCAGAGGCTTCGGCATAGAAAAAGAAGGGATTTTTTTACAGTTTCCAATTCATATTTTGACTATTGATTTTGTCTTTAATTACATATCGAAGGTGTGTTGAATGTGCTAGTTCTTTTAATTTAGTCTGTAAAAATTGTTGAAGGAAAAAGGGTTGAGCCTGCACCACACAACAATGAAAAGGCTTTGACTAAAATTCTACTTCTTCAATCTTTGAATCCGTCTGCAAGTTTTGCGGGCGGATTATTTTTTTTGAGATTTTCGTCAGTTTTGAATAGAATGTAGGAACTAAAATCTGGAGGAAAAAATGCAAATATCAGATTCTGTAAAATATGTCGGAGTGAACGACCACAAAATCGACTTGTTCGAGGGGCAGTTCGATGTTCCGAACGGGATGTCGTACAACTCATATTTGATTCTCGACGAGAAAATCGCCGTGATGGATTCCGTGGACGAGGATTTCGGTGACGAGTGGATTTCCAACATAAAGGAAGAGGCCGGTGGAAGAAATCCGGATTTCCTTGTCGTGCAGCACATGGAGATGGACCATTCGGCGAACATAAAGAAATTCATGGACACTTTCAAGGATGCAAAAATCGTTTCGTCCAAGATGGCGTTCAACATGATGAAGAACTACTTCGGCACTGATTTTGCTGAAAGGCAGGTTGTCGTGGCCGAAAATTCAAAGCTGGAACTCGGAAAGCGCACTCTTTCGTTCATTGCCGCGCCGAACGTCCACTGGCCGGAAGTTTTGATGACCTACGAGGCGGGCGAGGGAATCCTTTTCAGCGCGGACGGCTTCGGCAAATTCGGCGCGCTCGATTCCGAGGGAGATTCTGCGGTTGAAAAATGGAAGGACGAGGCCAGGCGTTATTACTTCGGCATCGTCGGAAAATTCGGCTCGAACGTGCAGGCTGTCCTAAAAAAGGCGGCGAATCTCAAAATCGAAAAAATCTGTCCCCTGCACGGCCCTGTCCTTTCGGGCGACGTCTCTGCGTACGTTTCCCTCTACGACATTTGGTCGAAATACGAAAGCGAGGAGGACGGAATACTCGTGGCCTACACTTCCGTCTATGGAAACACGAAAAAGGCATCGCTGAAGCTTGCGGAAAAACTTTCGGAGAAGGGGCAGAAGGTCGTCGTCCACGATTTGGCGCGCGACGACATCTACGAGTGCCTTTCCGACGCTTTCAGGTTCAGCAAAATCGTCTTCGCAAGCACGACCTACAACGGCGACGTTTTCCCTGCCATGCGCGAATTCCTCTTGAAGCTCGCCGAGCGGAATTTCCAGAACAAGACTGTCGCCTTCATCGAGAACGGAAGCTGGGCTCCGATGGCGGAGAAAAAGATGGCTTCCGTGCTCGCCCTCTGCAATGGAATTTCTATTGTGGAAGACAAGGTTTCGTTGAAGATTTCCATGAAAGAAGAGAATCTCTCCCAGATGGAAAAAGTCGTGGAAGCTCTTTCAAAATAAGCCATGAGCGACAATCATAAAGTACGCCCGCAGAAGAAGCCGAACTACAACGAGGACATGGAGAGGGAAATCGAGATGATTCTGGAACGGAAAAAATCGTCCGGCTCCGAAAAAAAGCCCTCGCTGCTCCTTCACGCCTGCTGCGGGCCGTGCTCCTCGGCGGTCCTTGAGCGGTTGGCGGAAGTCTTCGACATCACGGTTTTCTACTACAACCCGAACATCCACCCGAAAGCCGAGTACGAGCGCAGGCTTGAGGAGCTGAAGAAATTCCTTGGAGTCTTCCCTGTGTCCGTGGAGAATTCTGTGAAGCTTGTCGTCTCCGATTACGATGTGGAGGATTATTTTTCCGCCACGAACGTCCGAAACGAGCCGAAACTGCAAACAGAGCGCGAGAAAGGCGAGCGGTGCCGCCGCTGCTACGAGTTCCGCATGAGAAGGGCGTTCGGTTACGCGGTGGAGAACGGCTTCGACTACTTCACGACCACGCTGAGCATCTCCCCCCACAAGGACGCGGACAAAATCAACGCGATTGGAAGGGCTTTGGAGCTTGAACCGGAAGAATCAGGCGAACCGAAAAAAACGACCGTCTTCCTTCCGAGCGACTTCAAGAAAAAAGGCGGCTACCTCCGCTCCACCGAGCTTTCCGCAGAGTACGGACTATGGCGGCAGGACTACTGCGGCTGCGTTTTTTCCATGCGCTCTTGAGCCTAGACGCTGAACTGGTCGACTTGTGCGCCTATTTCCATTATCGACTTTTCCATTCCGCTTGAGATGTTCGACAGGACCGCTCCGGTTTCGTTTATCTTCCTGGCTCCGGCCGCCATCTCGTCCATTCCCTGCCTCATGCTCTCCGAGGAGTCCTGGAGGGCGTGGACTTCCGTGAGAATCGCCCGGCTTCCCTCGGCCATCTCCTCCGACGCGTTCCTGACTTCCACCGTGCTGTCGTTCATGTTGTGGAGAGCCTGCGTTATCTGCTTGGAGCCTTCGTTCTGCTCCGCCATAGCCGATTTTATCTGCCTGACAAGCTCGTCCGTGTCCCGGATTCGCTCTGCGAGGATTGAATAGCCCTGCGCACCGCGCTGTGCCGAGTCCACGACTGTCGTTATAGTGTCCTGTATGCTCTTGAGCTGCGAGCCTATCGACTTGGACTGCTCCGACGACGTTTCCGAGAGCTTTCTGATTTCGTCCGCCACGACGGCAAATCCCCGGCCCGCTTCTCCAGCGTGCGCCGCTTCGATTGCCGCGTTCATGGCGAGGAGGTTCGTCTGGCTCGCGATGTTTGAGATTGTGGAATTCGCATCGTGCAGCAGCTTGGACTGCTCGTCTATCCTCATGATTTGCACGCTCAAGTCCGCCTGCGTGCTTGCTCCCGTCTCGGCTTCCGTTGCGATGAGCCTGAACGATTCCGCCATCTTGTCCACGGACTGGTTCACGCTCGCGATGTTCCCTATCATCTGCTCAACCGCCGAAGAAGCCTGCGCGACTCCTGCGGCCTGCGTCTCGACCATGTGCGAGAGCGACTGGATGTTCGCAATGATTTCGTTCACCGCGCTCGCCGTCTGCTGCACGCTACCCGCCTGGTTGCTGATGTTGCCGCCCATGCTTTCGATGTTGCCGATGATTTGGCTTATGGCCGATGAAGTGTCCAGCGTCCCTTCCTTGAGGTTCTCGCCTGATTCCACGAGGTTGTTCTTGGAATCCTTCAAGTTCCTTACAATGCTCTGGAGTTTGTCGGAGAAGGAGTTGAATCCCTTCACCACCTCTCCGATTTCGTTGTTCGCTTCGATGTCGATTCTCTTGGTCAAGTCCGCTTTTCCCGAAGCGATGCCGTTTATGCTGTTCCTTACGGTTTTGAGCGGTCTGAGCACCGAGCGGATTATGAGGGTGAGGACGAGCGCGACAGCCGCCGCTATGAGAATGATGATTGGAGATACTATTTCGATTACGCTTGACTTTATTGCGTTGACTAGCGACTGCCGAACTCCGACGAACGCCATTCCCCGCACTTCCCCGTGTCCGTTCTTTATCGGGATGGACGCGCTCCTGTATGTGTCTCCGTCGATTTTGACTTTCCGCACCGCGCGCTCTCCGTTTTCGAGAACCGCCTTGAGCACGGCGGTGTCCTTCGCCTCAGTCCCGGCTATCGACGAGCCTGATTTGTTCCGTATCGTGGTCGAGACCATCACTTTGCCGGAATAAATGGAGCCGTCGCAGCCGAAGCTGTCCTTGATGTAGGCAGGAAAGTCCTCTTTTGTCAAATCGTACCCGGCGAGCACCGCACCGACTGTCCGCCCGTCCGCTTCGACCGGAAATGCCGCAAGTATTGAGAAATGCCCGTCGGGGGCCTCGATGTAGTCGAAGCTCTCGTTTCCCGCAAGGGCTTCCTTCACGAACTGCGGCGCATACTGCTTTCCGGCAGCCTGCTCTGCTCTGATGACTTTTCCGTCGCTGTCCACCACGAACATCTCGTCCATGGCCAGGTCTTCTTTGATTCCTCCGAGCGTTTTTTCAAATTCCGCGCTTTCTTCTTCCTCCAAAAAATCGGCAACGTCACCGCTCGCGCTTTTTGCCGCGCTTATCGCCGTGTCCTTCCATTCTTCAAGCGTCTTCTCGATTCCTCCAGAATATATTGAAAGATTCGCATCCATCACTCCGTGGAATCCTCTTGTGAACTGCCCGATTGAAACCGCCGCCACTACCGCGCAGCTGGCTATTACCACTGTTCCTATGTATAGGCTTAGCTTTGTCGAAATTTTCATCTTTTCCTCTTTAAAATGGACATTCATTATATTGTTTTGCACTTTTTTTTACAAAAGCAGATTTTTAGATTTTTGTCCGCCTTATAGTCAAAAGTCGCTTTTTTCATATATCTTCTCAATTTTTGATTTTTGCGATGTTGTAGAATCGAGAGTCAAAAAAAAGAGGTAAAATATGAAAAAGACAAAATGTTATCGACATTCGCGGCAGGCTTTGTCGCTTTGTCAGTTCTTTTCGCGTCCGCCTGCTCGGACGACAACGAAAGTGACAGCTCAAACTCCACGGAAAGCCCTTCCAGCGGGGAAGACGGCACGACCACGCTCAAAATCGAAGAGAACGCCAGCGGATTTTTAGCTACGACAGGTTCAATTAATACGTCGGATACCAAGTGGATTGGATTTTCTGGCGGCTATGTCGAGAGCTTGACCAGTGGCAAGGCCGTTGTCTACACAGTCAAGGCCGAATCAGCAATCACGGATGCGAAAATAGCACTTCACTATGCCAACTGGCAGAGCACAAATGTCAGAGGAGCGTATGTTTCTGTGAACGGAACGCTCGTCAATGAGAACAAGCCAATTTCCATGACCTACACCAACAAGGGAACGCAGAGTGTTGTTGTCGAAGACCGTTGGATTGATACAGGCTATCTTACAGGTGTGAGTCTCAATGAGGGAAACAACACAATCATGGTTTACGGCGCTCCTGCCGCGACCTATTCGAACTTCGTTCCAACAGAAAAGGACACTGAAAACGGACTGACTTCCCTTGTAGTGAACAACGACGGGCAGCTTTCAAACATCGACTACCTCATCGTGAACGGCAAGGGAATCGACTACGGAACGGACACGACGAAATACTATGCTTTCTCTCTTGTCTCTGAAAACGATGCTGCCGGAACTGTGACCAGCGACGCTTCTGTCTTGACTTTGGCCGAAGGCACTGTGGTGAATCTTTCTGCGACGGCCAACAACGGTTGGAAGTTCCAGTGCTGGTCTGACGGTTCGTCTGAAAATCCGTATGCCAAGACGGTTTCGGAAAGTTCTGAAATTTCCGCCCACTTCATTCCTTCAGACTATGAGGCTCCTACAGCCGAAGAAGGGTATGTCGGATATGCGACCGTCACGAGTGATGCAGCCGTCGCGTATACGATTACAGGTGGAGCCGGAGGAGAAACGATTGAAATCGCCTCTCTTGATGATTTGACAAGCAACAGTTCAAAACTTTCTGGCAGCATGCCGTACATTGTCAAATTCACCAATGCAGAAAGAATAACGACGACTACCGACGCGAGCATAATCATGTCCATCGGTTCAAACAAAACCGTCTACGGTGCTGTGACTGGAGCCGGATTGAAGAACATCGAGATGCGTGTTTCCGGCAAGAACGTCATAATCAGAAACCTTGTCCTCGGAGAGGTAATCGCCTATGACACTTACAAGGGAAAAGGAAACGACGCCCTTTCCTTGAACGGAGCCACACACGTTTGGGTTGACCACTGCGAATTCCATTCGAATCTTTCTCCTAAATACAACAGTGGAAGCGATGTCCCAGATAGCGGAGACGCAGACTTCAAGAAGGATTTCTACGACGGACTTCTGGATTTGAAGAATGGCGCTTCCTGGGTCACTATCTCAAACTGCTACTTCCACGACCATTGGAAAGCGTTCCTCTGCGGTTCCGGCGACAGCCACGACGATGGCGACAGCGATATGCGCCTCACCGTCGTCGATTGCTTCTTCAAGGACATCAATTCCCGCCAGCCCTTGTTCCGCTGGGGCAAAGCCCATCTTTTCAACAATTATTTCCTGTCTGAGAACACTGAAATCAAGGGAAATTCGAACTGCATCGATGTGCGTGTCGGAAGCGCCGTGCTTGCGGAAGCGAACTATTTCAGCGGCGTGAAGAACCCAATCGGCATCGACCTTGCCGGCAGCGGTACGAACGGGGAAGAGGAATATTCATTCCCGGATTCGAATGAGCTTGAAGAGTGCGTCAACACGCCTGCGCCAGGCTCGTCAAGCTACAAGCCTGCCTACGAGTATTCTCCTGCATCTGCATCCGTAGCCAAATCATACGTCGTCGAAAATGCCGGCGCGACCTTCACAAGTTTGAGCTACTAGTTTTTCGCTGCCTTTTTTCGACGGGTTCGGGAATTTTTCTCGGACCCGTCTTTTTTTTGCAGAAAATGAACTTTTTGAGATAAGTAGAAGGCGGAGGTATGAAATGCGAAAAGAAACTTTCCGACCGTCGCCGACTGCGTTGCTGAACCCCAGGTGCGACGCTTCGTTCAAGGCCATGTTCACGCTCGACACGGAGGAGTCGAATGCAGCCTTGAAGGATTTCATCTCGACGATTTTGGACAGGCCTGTCGAGACTGTCCAGCTCATGCCGAACGAGCCTGCCGTGGACGTGCTCGACGAAAGCCAGATGAGCTTCGACGTGAGCGTGAAATTCAACGACGGGGAGATGGTCGACATCGAGATGCAGTCGCGGCTCCAGAACTACGACTACGCCGCCCGCGCGGAGATTCAGGTGGCGCGACTGCTCGCTTCGATGAACAAGAAGGGCGACAACTGGAACACGTCCGCGGCTTTCCAGATTTCAGTGCTGAACTTTGAATTCGACAAAGATGACGATTCCGCCCTGTCGTGGTATTCTATGCGCAGGAAAGACGGAGAAAAACTTTCCGGCAGGCTGAACGTGGTTTTCTTCGATTTGGTGAAGGTGCACGCCCTGCTCGGAAAGCCAGTGGAGGAACTGTCCAAACTTGAGAAGTGGGGCCTGTTCCTGTCCTACGCCGATGACGAGCGGTATTCGCAGTACATCGACGGTCTCATAAAAAGCGAGGAGGGAATCATGAACGCAAAATCGTCTCTGTGCACTGTCAGTCAGGATGAAATCAACTGGGTCCGCCAGAATTCCATTTTCATTGCCCAGCGCGACCGCAACACGATAATGCAGAACGCCGTGAAGCAAGGTCTGGAACAAGGTTTGAAGCAAGGTTTAGAGCAAGGTCTTCGGCAGAAGGCAGTTGAAGTTGCGAAGAAGATGCTCTCGATGAACATCTGCGATGCCGAAAAAATCGCGGAGGCAACAGGACTTTCCGTTGCTGAAGTAGAGTCCATCGCCGAGCAGGGGTAAAAAAATCCCCGGAAGCGGAATGCTCAATTGCGTTCTGCTTCCGGGGGCATTTGTTTTGTGCGTGTTTTTTAGAACCTGTACATTCCGCCGATTCTGAACGAGCCTATCCAGTCGCCGAAGATTCCGATGTTCGCCTCGACGAGCGCGGAAAAGTTGTCGGTGAAGTCGTACCTGGCTCCGACCATGGAGTTGAGCTTCACGCTGACGTCTGTGTCACTCTCGCTAGGAGCTTTGTGCTTTGTTGGAGTTCCATTTTCATCGTAGGTGTGGTATGTGTATTCGATTGAATAATGCTTTATCGGGGTGGAAAGTCCTGCTCCTCCGTATGGAACGAGTTTCTGGAGGGCTTTCGCAGCTCCTTTTCCAAAGTAGAAATTCAGGATGCACATCGCTCCGGGGTTTATGACAGTCACGTCGTAGTCCCACTTGTCATCGTATCTGTAGCCTTTTTTGTGCTCGTCGCCGTCGCCGAACGTGAGGCCGAGGAACGGCTCAATCGCGAGCGTGAAGTGCTCCGTGTCTTCCAAAACTGGCAGGACGAATCCGAACGCGGGAACAATCTCAAAGCCCGAGTAGTCGAAATCGCCGCCTTCGATTTCTCCGCCTGCATATCCGAGCGAAAGTTTCGCGTACATGGTGGAACTGTCCTTTGCCCCTTTTGCGCTTGCAGTGGAAGCAATGAAAAGAAGCGACAAAACCAAAATGATGTTGATAAACTTTTTCATCATAATCTCCTTAAAATATGCTGATAATCTTTAATCTTACATGATGATACTTTGCTCTTTCAAGTTGTGATAAAATCGAGTCCATGGAAGAATCTTCAAAGCAGAGCGTTTCGGCCGTTTCAATCAAGGACAAGGCGGAGCGCATCAGGGACGTAATACGATACATCAAGAAATTCAAGAATGCCGCGGTCGTAATCCACATAGACGACCGGGTGATAGACTCTCAGCTCTTCTCGAACCACATCAGGGACATCTCGCTGATTCACGAGGCCGGGCTCCGGGTGATAATCGTTCCCGGCGCGCACCAGATGATAGACGACATCTTGAGCCAGCACTCGATTCCGTGGAAGATAAAGGACGGTTCGAGGATAACATCTCCTGAGGCCATGCCGCTCATAAAGACCGCGGCCTTCGATGTATCGAACGCGGTGATGACGAGTCTCGCCGGCGAGCATCTGACGGCCGTCATCGGCAACTGGGTGCGTGCGCGCGGAAAGGGTGTGCTCGGCGGTGTCGACTACGGTTCGGCCGGGGAAATCGACAAAATCGACGACTCGACGCTGCAGACCGTACTCGACAGCGGCTTCATCCCGATTTTTCCGTGCATCGGCTGGAGCCTGAGCGGAAAGCCCTACAACATATCGTCCGTGCAGCTCGCGAACCAAATTGCCGTGCACATAAAGGCGGACAAGCTCTTCTACCTGCTTCCCGACGCTGAACTTTCGGAGAAATACTTCAACATTCCCGAAGGAATCGGGCTTTCGCCCGCCGGCTGCATTCCCGCCATGACAATCGAGGAGCTGGACTCGTTCCTTTCGCTGAACAAGAAGCCCGACAAATCCAAATTCAACACGAGCGAGAACAAGAACCTGGACAAGGATTTCTTCGAGACCATTATCTCCATGGTCAAGCTCGCGAAGAAGGCTGTAACGTCAGGCGTCACCCGCGTGCACATTTTGAATGGCTCCCTTGAGGGAACCCTTCCGTGCGAGATTTTCAGCGACCTCGGTTCGGGCACGATGATTTACGCTTCCAACTATGGAAAATTCCGCGCCATGCGGAGGGAGGACATTCCTGCCGTTCTCTCCCTCATACGCCCGTTCGTCGCGAAGAAGATTCTGCTTCCGAGGACGGAGGAGATGCTGGAGGCGACCTACAACGACTACATCGTCTACGAGCTTGACGGCGCGGTGAGGGCGTGCTCCGCCCTGCACATCTACGACAGGACGCAGGCGGAGATTGCGGGCGTTGCCGTTGACGAGAGCTGCGCCCACATCGGAATCGGCCCCAAGATGATTTCGTACCTCATAGAAAAGGCCCAGACAATCAACCTGCAGAGCGTCTTCATCCTCACGACGCAGACCGCCGACTGGTTCGAGAAGCTCGGCTTCGTCCCAGACTCCATAGAGACGCTTCCAGAGGAGCGGCGGAAACTCTGGAACCCCAAGCGCGGCTCCAAGGTTTTCCGGCTGAAAATTTGATGCGCGCTCAAAATCCCCTTCCACCTCCTACCATAAGAAGTCGATTTTCGCTATACTAGACTTTTAGTATGGACAATGGGGCTTTTGACATAGATTCTATTCTCGCGGAAAAAACTTGCGTTCATATTGTTTTTATTTCTGAATTTCCGAACTGAATTTCTTTTTCAAGGGATTCAGTTTTTTTTTGAAAAAAACATTTAGGAGTTATATATAAAATGCCACTTAATCCAAGCATCCACAAAGTAATGGTTATTGGTTCAGGGCCTATCATCATCGGACAGGCCGCTGAGTTCGACTACGCAGGTTCACAGGCGTGCAAGGCGTTGAAGGAGCAGGGACTTGAGGTCGTCCTTGTGAACTCGAACCCTGCCACGTTGATGACCGACCACCAGATGGCCGACCACATCTACATCGAGCCGCTCATCCCGGAGACGATTCAGAGAATCATCGAGAAGGAGAAGCCGGATTCGATTCTTTCTTCTTTGGGCGGACAGACGGGACTTACGCTCTGCATGGAGCTTGCGAAGTCGGGCTTTCTTGAGAGCCACGGCGTGAAACTTCTCGGAGCCAAGCCTGAGACAATCGACAAGGCCGAGGACAGGCAGATGTTCAAGGACACGATGGAGTCGATTGGAGAGCCTTGCATTCCGTCGAAGGTCGTCACTTCGTACGAGGACGCGCTCGACTTCGCCAAGAACGGAATCGGGCTTCCGGCGATAATCCGTCCTGCCTTCACGCTCGGTGGAACAGGTGGCGGAATCGCGAACACATGGGAGGAATTCGACGAAATCGCCCACAACGGTCTGCACCGCTCTCCAATCCACCAGATTCTCGTTGAGAAGTGCATAGCCGGCTGGAAGGAAGTCGAGTTCGAGGTAATGCGCGACCATTCTGGAAACGTCCTCACGGTCTGTTCAATGGAGAACTTCGACCCTGTCGGCGTCCACACCGGCGACTCAATCGTTATCGCTCCGACAGTTACCCTTTCCGACAAGGAATATCAGATGCTCCGCTCGGCGGCGCTCAACATAATCTCGTCCCTCGACATGGAAGGCGGCTGCAACTGCCAGTTCGCCCTCAAGCCGGATTCGTTCGAGTACGCGGTAATCGAGGTGAACCCTCGCGTTTCCCGCTCTTCCGCTCTCGCTTCAAAGGCGACGGGATATCCAATCGCGAAGGTCGCGACCCTCATCGCAATCGGCTACAACCTCGACGAGATTCCGAACTTCGTCACGAAGAAGACTGCGGCGTGCTTCGAGCCTGTCCTCGACTACGTTGTCGTGAAATTCCCGAAATTCCCGTTCGACAAATTCGTCTACGCCGCTAGGAAGCTCGGAACGCAGATGAAGGCGACCGGAGAGGTCATGGCAATCGGATTCAACTTTGAGCAGGCGATAATGAAGGCCGCGCGCGGTGCCGAAATCGGTGTCCAGAGCCTGAACTTGAAAGCGTTCGAGGAAGAGGACGACGAGAGAATCAAGGAGCGCGTGGGCGAATGCACAGACCAGAGAATCTTCGCGATTTTCCAGGCGATAAAGAGAAAGATTCTTTCTGTAAAAGAAATCAACGAAATCACGAAAATCGACCCGTGGTTCCTTGAGCATTTGAAGAAGCTCGCCGACATGGAAGGCAAATTCGACGAAATCAAGAAATCGAACGGGGAGCTTTCTCTTGAGCTTTACAGGGATGCCAAGAAATTCGGCTATCCCGACAAGGTAATCGAGCAGCTTTCGGGCGTGAAAATCGTCGGTTCCGGCGGAGAACTCAAGGACGCGGAAAAGGCGAAGGCTCTCTTGAAGGAAGGAAAGCTCGCCCACATTCCTGCGACCTACAAGATGGTAGACACTTGCGCTGGCGAATTCAGCGCGGAGACGCCGTACTTCTACGCGGGCTACAACTCTGAGAACGAAGCCGACTTGTTCTTGAAGGAACGCGAGGAGCAGGGAAAGAAGTCGAAAAAGGGAACGATTATCGTACTCGGCTCAGGCCCTATCAGAATCGGACAGGGAATCGAGTTCGACTACGCTTCTGTCCAGTGCGTCTGGTCCCTCAAGAAGCTCGGATACGATGTCGTGACGATAAACAACAACCCGGAAACTGTTTCCACGGACTTCGACACGGCAGACCGCCTCTACTTCGAGCCGCTCACACCGGAAGACGTGATGAGTGTCATCGAGACCGAGAAGCCGCTTGGTGTCGTCGTGGCGTTCGGTGGTGGAACGGCAATCAAGCTCGCGAATTTCCTCGACAGCCAGGGAATCAGGATTCTTGGAACGAGCGCTGACGCAATCGACTTGGCGGAGGACCGCGAGAGATTCGACGAACTCTGCGAGCACTTGAAGATAAACCGCCCTCGCGGACTTACCGTCTTCACCGAGCAGGAGGCTCTCGAAGCCACGGAGAATCTCGGCTATCCAGTCCTCCTCCGCCCGTCTTACGTCCTCGGTGGACAGAACATGATTGTCGCCTTCAACGATGACGACGTGAAAGAGTACATGAAAATCATCCTGGCGCAGGGAATCGAGAATCCTGTCCTCATCGACCAGTACATGATGGGAATCGAGCTTGAGGTCGACGGAATCTGCGACGGCGAGGACGTTCTCATCCCTGGAATCATGGAGCACATAGAGCGCACTGGTATCCACTCTGGAGACTCGATTGCGGTCTATCCGAGCTGGAACTTGAACGACGTGTTGAGGGAAAAAATCATCAGGCAGTCGAAGGACTTGGCTATAAAGCTCGGAACAAAGGGCTTGGTGAACATCCAGTACCTCATCTACAACAACGACTTGTACATAATCGAAGTGAACCCGCGCTCTTCAAGAACTGTTCCGTACATCTCGAAAGTCACGGGCGTTCCGATGGTCGATTTGGCGGTCCGCGCGATGCTCGGCGAGAAACTCAAGGACATGGGCTATGGAACAGGACTCTACAAGATTCCGCCGTATTTCGCCGTGAAGGTGCCGGTGTTCAGCTTCGAGAAACTGATGGACGTGGACACGCACCTCGGCCCTGAGATGAAGTCGACTGGAGAGGTTCTTGGAATCGCGGCCACACGCGAGGAAGCGATTTTCAAGGGACTCATCGCGGCGGGATACGCCATGAAACGCTCAGGCGGTGTCCTCTTCACGATAAGGACGACCGACCACTACGAGATTCCTGACCTCGCGAGAAAATTCTACGACCTCGGATTCAAGCTCTACGCCACCGAAGGAACTGCCAAGGTCATCTCCGACTTCGGAATGGAAGTTCAGGTTGTGAACAAGGTCAGGGAAAACCCGGACGACAATGTTCTCACTCTCTTGGATTCTGGAAAAATCGACTACATCGTTTCGACTTCCGCCAAGGGAAGAAATCCGAGGGCCGATTCGGTCAGAATCCGCCGCCACGCTGTGGAGAAGGACATTCCGTGTCTCACCGCAATCGACACCGCGAACGCAATCGCCGACTGCTTGAAATCGAACTACTCTGCCGAGAACGTGGAACTCGTGGACATCAACTCGCTCCGCGAGACGAAGGAGAAAATCAAGTTCACGAAGATGCAGTCGACCGGAAACGACTTCATCGTCATCGAATCTCTCGACCAGGACGTGAAGAACCCGGCTGGACTTGCCGTGAGACTCTGCGACAGGAAGACCGGAATCGGCGCCGACTCGCTCGTCCTCATCGAAAAATCCGACAAGGCGGACGCGAAGATGCGCTTCTTCAACCTTGACGGAACAGAGAGCCGCCTTGCAGGAAACGCAATCCGCGCTGTCGGAAAGTACATCTACGACAACAACATCAATGGCGTTCAGGACGACGGAAAGCACGGCGACAAGAATGCTCCGATGGCCACGGTGAGCGTTGAGACGGAGGCCGGAATCAAGCATCTCGACCTCTACAAGCTCAACGGAAAGGTCTCTTCCGTCACTGTCGACATGGGCGCGCCGAAGTTCAAGGCCGCCAACATCCCGACGACGCTTGAGCCTGTCGCGATAAACGCTTTCACGGCCGGCAACAAGTACGACATTCCGTTCAAGAAGTCCGTCGCCGACTACGCAAAGCTTCCTCGCGAGGCCGTGGTGAACGTGTCGCTCATGGTGAAAGCCATCGACTACCACGTTACTTCCCTTGCGGTCGGAAACCCGCACTGCGTCATCTTCAGCAAATTCGTGGACAAGGAACCGGTCAAGGAAATCGGCTCCCTCATCGAGGAGAACAGCAAGGTCTTCCCGAACAGGACGAACGTCGAGTTCGTGCGCGTCGTGAGCGCGAACGAGTTGAAGATGCGCACTTGGGAGCGCGGAAACGGCGAGACCCTCGCGTGCGGTACAGGCGCGTGCGCGGCCGCTGTCGCAGCTGTCTTGAACGGCTTCTGCCCGATGAACGAGAACATCACGGTGAAAGTCCGCGGCGGTTCTCTCATCGTCAAGTACACGGGCGAGACAGTCTTCCTCACCGGCACGACCAGCGTCTGCTACGAGGGTGAGATAGAGATATAACGTTGCCGGGGTGCTGTTGTGTCCTAGGCGTTTGCTTAGTGGATGCAACGGTTCACGGCACGCGCATGGCGCGTACCTCTCCGGACGTTGCCGGGGTGCTGTTGTGTCCTAAGAATTTGCTTTATGGATGCAACGGTTCACGGCACATGTTCAGCTGGTGAAAAAAAATGCCCTGGCGGATTTTTTCAATTCCGTCAGGGCATTTTTCATGGAATCGGCTTGTTTTTGCCGATGTCATTTGCTTGAAATCTATTCGATTTTGATTGCCTTGATGTTGCAGTTTGAATCGGATGCTCCAGAAATCAAAAGCTCTGTGTCGGCAGCGAATTTCTGTGTGATTACATGGTCCTCGTAATCCTTCTTGCAGCAGCCGCTGGCCTTCAAAAGGACTTTCTTGCCTTCTTTGACCTGGAAAGCCTTTCCTTTCACTGCCTTTGCGCAGATTGTGATTTTTGACGTGCCTGCAGGAACTGTCACTTTGAGGGAACCCGCGTCGCCGTTTGAGACCTGGACATAGCCCTTTGTGTCGGCTCCGATTGTTCCAGCCGCACCGTTTCCTTTGTTAACTGCCTTTACGTTCTTTCCAAGTTCAACAGCTCCGAAAGAGACTCCCTCGCCGACTTTCGCTCCAGATTCGCCGTATTTTTCGACATAAGTTGTTGTCTCCCACAAAGTTCCTATTGCGAGTGGCTCTGCGTAGGCCGCGCAGATTCCAACGAGAGCGGCGCAGGCGATAGTGAGTAATTTTTTCATAATTATCCTCCAAATTTTTTTGATGGTTAAAAATGATTGTATCTCTTCAGAAAATTAAAAATCCGCTAGTTTATTTGACTTTTCCGACTTTTGAATGGCCGTTTTTGGTCTAGTTTTCTCGGCTGCATGAATTTGAAACTTTCAGGTTTTTCATATCAGAAAATTAATATTTTTTGCAGTTTTTTTCCAAAACTGACATTTTCTCTTTGACAACAAAGCGTTACACATATATTATTTTGAGCGGATATATCCAAAAATATATCGTTTTTTTAATTTTCAGATATGGAGAAAACTATGTCAGCAAAGTATGTCTACTTCTTTGGCAATGGCGACGCAGACGGCGACGAGTCGATGCGTGCGGAACTCGGCGGAAAGGGCGCGAATCTCGCCCAGATGGCGAAGGCGCCGTTGAGCCTTCCTGTTCCACCTGGATTCACAATAACGACGGATGTATGTCAGGAATTCTACAAGCTAAACAGAAACTATCCTGAGGAGCTTGCCTCGCAGGTCGATGAATATCTGGCCAAGCTCGAAAATGCGATGGGCAAGAAGCTTGGCGACGAGAGCGACCCGCTCCTCGTTTCCGTCCGTTCGGGTGCCGCTATTTCCATGCCGGGAATGATGGACACGATTCTCAATCTTGGACTCAACGACAAGGCCGTGATTGGGCTGGCAAAGAAGACGAACAACGAGCGTTTCGCATGGGACGCCTACCGCCGCTTCATCCAGATGTACGGCGATGTCGCGATGGGCGTCGACCACGACAAATTCGAGGCCATCATCGACGAAGTGAAGGCGATTCGCGGAGTCAAGCAGGACACCGAGCTGAACACCGAGGAACTCAAGACGATTGTTTCAAAATACAAGGAGATGTACAAAAAAGAGAAGGGCGAGGATTTCCCGCAGGACGCGAAAAAGCAGATGTGGGGAGCGATTGGCGCCGTCTTCGGTTCGTGGATGAATCCGCGCGCAATCAAGTACAGAAAGCTCAACAACATCAAGGAAGGCGCGCTCAAGGGAACCGCCGTCTCCGTCATGGCCATGGTTTTCGGAAACAAGGGAGAGACGTCGGGAACGGGTGTCTGCTTCAGCCGCGACCCGTCGACTGGAGAGAACGTGTTCATGGGCGAGTATTTGATGAATGCCCAGGGAGAGGACGTCGTAGCCGGTATCCGCACTCCGCAGAAGCTTTCGCAGCTTGAGCAGACGAACAAGGCAATCTACGACCAGCTCTGCGAAATCCGCGACCGCCTTGAGAAGCACTACCACGACATGCAGGACATGGAATTCACCGTCGAGGAAGGAAAGCTCTTCATGCTCCAGTGCCGCAACGGAAAGAGGACTGGCGCCGCAGCCGTGAAGATGGCCGTGGACATGGTTGCCGAGGGGCTCATCACGAAAGAGCAGGCTCTTCTCCGCGTGGAGCCGGAGCAGCTCAACCAGCTTCTCCTCCCGCAGCTCGACAAGGACGCTGTGAAGAAGGCTGTTGAGATTGCGGGCGGCTTGAACGCCTCTCCGGGTGCCGGATGCGGACAGATTGTATTCACAGCGGAAGAGGCCGAGGCTTGGGCGAAGGATGGAAAGAAGGTTCTTCTCGTCAGAAAGGAGACGTCTCCGGACGACATCGCAGGAATGGCTGTCGCCCAGGGAATCCTCACATCGACTGGCGGACGCACTTCTCATGCGGCTGTCGTAGCCCGCGGAATGGGAACGCCCTGCGTATGCGGATGCGCCGATGTCACATTCAAGGACGAGAACACGATTGTCGTGAAGGGCAAGGAATACAAGAAGGGCGACTTCCTCACGATTGACGGAGCCACTGGCCGCGTGTTCGAGGGACAGGTTGCGGTAAAGCCCGCCACGATTTCCGGCGACCTTGAAAAATTCCTTGGCTGGGCCGACGAAATTAGGAACAATTCCGTCCGCACTACCGCCTCTGGAAAGACCGTCAAGGGATTCAACGTCCTCGCCAACGGAGACACGCCGCAGAATGCCAAGGACGCATTCAGGTTCGGAGCCATGGGAATCGGTCTCTGCCGCACGGAGCACATGTTCTTCGACGAGCCAAAGCTCACCGCGTTCCAGAAGATGATTGTCTCGGACACGACCGAGCAGAGAAAGGAAAATCTTTCGAAGATTCTTCCATATCAGCAGAAGGACTTCTACGAAATCATCAAGACGATGGAAGGACGCCCTGTCACAATCCGCCTTCTCGACCCGCCGCTCAACGAGTTCATCCAGGCGGAGAGTGGGGCGCAGCTCGACGCTCTTTCTTCAAAACTCGGAATCGAAAAGGAAAAGCTTTCGCATAAAGTTCTCCAGCTCGCAGAGCACAACCCGATGCTCGGTCACCGCGGATGCCGCCTCGCAATCACTTATCCTGAAATCTACGAGATGCAGGTGGAGGCGATTGCCCGCGCGACCGCCCAGCTCGACAAGGAAGGGGCAAAGCACGATGTGCGCATCATGATTCCGAACGTCGTCACATACAAGGAAGTCGAGCAGATTCGCGCCCAGGCCGAGGCCGTGATTGCGAACGTGAACAAGGAGTGCGGAACAGGTCTTTCGTTCCAGATTGGTTCGATGGTCGAATTCCCGCGCACGGCTTTGACCGCCGACAAAGTGGCTTCCGTGGCCGACTTCTTCTCTTTCGGCTCGAACGATTTGACCCAGGCCACATTCGGTTTCAGCCGCGACGACTACGGCAAATTCATCAACTCCTACCTCGACCAGCGCGTTCTTGAGGACGACCCGTTCGCCACTCTCGATGCCGACGGTCCGGGAGTCTTGATGGAAATCGCCGAGGCAAAGGGGCGCGGCGTCAAGCCGGAGCTGCACTTGGGAATCTGCGGAGAGCACGGAGGCGACCCTGCTTCAATCGCCCTCTGCTACAAAATCGGCTTGAACTACGTCTCATGCTCGCCGTTCCGCGTGCCGCTCGCCCGCTTGGCAGGCGCACAGGCCGTCATAAAGGCTGGAAACTAGCAGTCGTTTGTTTGTGAGAAAAAAAGCCCGGGCGGATTTTGGTTTCCGTCCGGGCTTCATTCATTAGGAGGTCAATTTTTGATGAAAACTGCTATCTATCTTCTGGGCATCTCCTTGGAACTCTCGCTCCATCCGTCTCTATCGCTTCTTCCGATTCTGCCCGCCTGGGGTTCGGAGCAGCACCCGCTTTTTGCCGACCGTTTTTCGATTTTTGGAGCCTGCTGTGGATTTTCCACGCTTCTCTTTTCCTGCATCTTCTGCTTTCCTTCAGAAGTTCCATTCTCGTATGTCACTTGAATTCCCGGCGTAGAAACCGCAACCATCGTCTTCGCCATTGCGGAACCGCCCAAAGCCAACGCCAAAACCGAAGCCGCTGTGATTTTTTTCATTGTATTCATAAGAATCTCCTTTCTTAAAATCGATGCTGTTTTTGTTTTTGGGGTTTTCGTTCCCCTTTGTGATTTTAGGATACGCCTTTTTGAAAAAACGGACTTTAGACGTTAATGAATGTGCATTAAGAAAACGCTCAGCGGAGGTTCAGGAAAAAGAGGGTTGGTTCTAAGGAAGGCGGCAGAATAAAAATGAGCTGCCGGCTGTTTGCATAATGACAGACGGCCAGCAGCTTTTGGAATATGTCGGCTTTCAGACCTGTGGGGCTATGAACGCCAGAAGTCCAGGTCGTTTTCGTCCAAGCCGATGGATTTTCCGCGGAAGACCGGGGTTTTGCCCTCGCGGCGCTGGCGGACGTAGTCGTCGAGGGTTTTTATGGCGACTTTTCCGAGAACGACGCAGACTGGAAGGTTGATGAAGGTCATTCCGCCCATCAAAATGTCGGCCACTGCCCATGCCGCGTCCATCGGGATAATCGCTCCCGCCAAAACCACGAGGGCGCAGATGGCGTGGAAGATTCTCATGAAAGTTTTTGAAAGCTCCTTTTTGCCGTGCAGGTAGATGAGGGCGTTGTCCACATAATAAAGGTTTCCGATGAGCGTGGTGAACGCAAAAAGCACCATCGCCACCGTGATGTACACAGGGCCTGCGGCTCCGAACACCGTTGAAATCGCGTTCTGCACATACGGTGCGCCGCTCACGTCCGCATTGCGCTCCACGCCGCTTGCGAGGCACATCAAGGCCGTGGCCGTGCAGAGCAGAAGCGTGTCGATGTAGACCGAAAGCATCTGCACGAGTCCCTGGCTCACTGGGTGCGACACGTTCGCGCTCGCCGACGCGTTTGGCGCCGAGCCGACACCCGCCTCGTTCGAGTAGAGTCCGCGCTTGATTCCGTAGACCATGCACGAGCCTGCCACTCCCGACGCAATCGAGCGGAAGTTGAATGCGTCCGAGAAAATCAGGGAGAACATCTTGGGAATGAGATTTATGTGGGCGAATATCACGATGAGCGAGACGAGAATGTACGACACTCCCATCACCGGCACGATTACGCCCGTGAACTTCACTATTCTCTTTCCGCCGCCGACCACGCAGTAGCCCACGAGAAGCGCGAGTACAAAGCCGATTACGAGCGGAGTGGTTTTTGCGTCGTAGAAAGAATAGGCGGCAAATGTCGACTGCAGGTTGTAGGAGGCGAGCATGTTGAAACCGACCGCATAAGTTGCGATGAGGAAGACGCAGAAGACGACGGAGAGCCACGGCGTGTGCAGGGCTTTTTCGATGTAGTAGGCAGGGCCTCCGTATGACGAGCCGTCGCTGTTTTTGCGCTTGTAGATTTGTGCCAGCGTGCTTTCCACGAAAGCCGAGGCGGTCGCGACTATGCACATGACCCACATCCAGAACACCGCGCCCGCTCCGCCAAGACAAATCGCGGTGGAGACGCCGACGATGTTTCCCGTGCCGACGCGGGATGCGGTTGAGACGAGCATTGCCTGAAGAGAGGAGACGTGGTTTTTGTCGTCTGGTTTTTCGCGGATTACCCGCAGCGCCTCTCCGAAAAGCCGAACTTGCACGCCGCGTGTCCGCACGGTGAAATACACGCCCGCAATCGCCATCACGATAATCAGAATCGGGTAATACATTACGCTGTCGATGTTGTCCAACAGCTTCACAACACTATTCATCTTTACTCCTTGAATTCGTTCCCAGACAGAAGAGCGCAGGCACGCCTTTCACTGGTTCGCTGAAAAAAAACATTTCTAATTTTATCGGCCGATTCAGCCGATGTTCTTAAGTTGCGGACTTTCGTTTTGGACTTTCTTCCTTCAAAACTGCTACAATGTTCTTCATGAACGTTCTAATAATCCAACCACCAATCGTGCAGCTGAACACGGCTTATCCAAGCGGAGCTTATCTTTCGGCGTTTTTCAGAAGGGAAGAATTCAAAGACAGAATCGAAAGCGTGAAGTGGCTGGATTTGGGAATCGAGCTTTTCTATGCGGTTTTTTCCAGGAAGGGGCTTGAGCGGCTTTTTTCACTCTGCTCCGAGAAAGCACTGCAAAAAGCTTCTGATGCGGAGAAGAACGGAGACGACGGAACCGCTTTCAACTTGCGGCGCTACGTCTCCACAAAGAAACTCTGGATTGACTGGATAGACGACATCGTGTCGATTCTCCGCGCCGACAAGAGCGGATTCGAGAACGCGCACCGCTTCGTCTTCGGAGCGCACGTCCCCCGCGGGAGCCGCATGGAGAATTTCCTTGAAAGCCTCGACCACGACCTCTCCACCGACGACGCGCGGAGCCTCGCGAGTTTCGCCCTCGCCGACATCGCCGACTTCATAGCGGCCGTCTTCGACCCCAACTTCAGCCTTGTGCGCTACGCCGAGGCTCTCACAGTGAGCGAATCCACGTTCGCCCAAATCGAAAAGGGCGCGTCCTCGCCAGTCATGACCGAATTCTACCTTCCGATTCTTGAGCGCATGGATTTGAAAAGCGACCTCGTCCTGATTTCAGTCCCCTTCGCCGGCACGTTCGCGGCCGCCCTCGCCACCGGAAAATTCTTCAAGGAAAAGTTCGGCGAGAAAGTCTTCGTCTCCATGGGGGGCGGCTTCATCAACACGGAGCTTCGGGAGACTGTCGAACCCGCCCTGTCAAAATACTGCGACGCTCTGAGCTTCGACAGGGGCTACTCAGGCTACAAACAGCTTCTGGACAAGTCGGAGAAATTCTTCAAGATGCGCTTCTTCAAAAATGGTTCCGTTTCGGACGTTCTTGAGCGCGACGAGGAGTCCGAGAAGTACGAGAAGGAAGTGACCAGGACTCTCGTGCCCGATTTTTCCGACATCGATTTTTCAAGATACCCAAGATTGCTGGACGACAAGAACCCGATGCACAGGCTCTGGTCGGACGGCGCGTGGATAAAGGCGTACATGGCGCACGGCTGCTACTGGCACAAGTGCGCCTTCTGCGACGTGACGCTCGATTACGTCTGCTCGTTCTGCCCGACCGACGTCCACGCGCTCTACGAGGGGCTTTTGCGGACTGCGGAGGAGAAGGGCGTTTTCGGAATCCATTTCGTGGACGAGGCCATGCCGCCTTCGATGATGGTGGAATTCGCAAAAGAGAACATCGCGCACGGCTATCCGCTTTCGTGGTGGGGCAACGTGAGATTCGAAAAATATTTCAGCCGCGACGTGGCGGATTTCCTCGCCGCGGGAGGTCTCGTGGGCGTGTCGGCGGGACTTGAGAGCGCGACCGGAAACGGTCTGACCGCAATCCACAAGGGCACCGACCTCGAATCCATCGTGGGTGCGTGCTGCGCGTTCAAGGAAGCCGGAATTCTCGTCCACGCTTACATGATTTACGGCTACTGGTGGGAGAAGCCAATCGACTTGATGAATTCGATGGAGACGCTCCGGCAGTTCTACGAGAACGGACTCTTGGATTCGTGTTTCTGGCACAAATTCGTCCTCACTCGCCACTCCCGCGCCTTCAAGGAATGGAAGGAGGGGCTGATTCCAGACTTGAAGCCCATTTTGAACGACGACCAGCCCCTCTTCGCCAAGAACGGAATGCATTTCGAGGGCGAGAAAAAATCGAACAAATACGGAAGATTCTTGGATTATTCGCTGAACCAGTGGATGCACGGAGAGGATTTGAACGTTCCAGTGCAGAACTATTTCGACTTCCAAATGCCAAAGCCGACCGTGCCCAAGGACTTCATCTCAAAGCTCATCGAAAACTACGAGTCGAAAAGGGACGAGAGCTTCAGGAAAGTTCCGGACGACGAAAGAAAGAAAATCTGGCTCGGAGGGGAGAAGGTGGAAACAGGGAAGGGAAGAGTCGGCTGGTTCTACATGGGAGAGTTCTTCGAGGAGAAGGCGGACGCTCCGGAGAGGAAATTCCGCGGCAAAGGGCTCTGCGTTCTTCCGTGAGCCGACTGCGGAAAATCAGAGCATCGTCTTGAAGGAGAATCCTATCTCCGTGGAATTTATCGTGTAGTCCGTGTTCGCCAGGATGAAGACCTGCTCGAAATCCTCGAACACTTTCCTCACTATCATGAAGAGCATGAGAGAGAACGGGCTGACGTTCACAGTGAATTCCGCGCCGTAGTTCATGTAGTGGACGGTGTGCTGGTAGCGCATGTCGTCGATTATCATCATCGGGGAGTAAGAAGCGTAGTAAGTGTGCGAGAAATGCTTGTTCACGCTCCTGTAGTATTGGACACCGCCGGCCGGGCTGAAATAGGTGAACTCTCCGTTTGAATCTCCATAGAACAAATCGTCAACTAGATTTACGAAAGAGAACCCCACGAACGGCATGAAATTCAAGAACCACGTTCCGATTTTCGGAAAATAGTACTGGTACTCGAATTCCACGCTCTTCAAATTCTCGTTGATTGTCTTCTTGTTGTACGCGTCCAAAAAATTCGACTGCTCGCTCCAAAGAAAATCCGGTTTTTCGGAAAAACCGAAGTCGAGGACCGCCCTTGAAGTGAGCCTTTTTTTGAAGAACGAATGGAAGAGAAGCCCGCTCGTCTCAAGCACGAACGAGCTTTCCACGTTCTTTCCGTTCTCCTTCGCCATCAAGTTGAAGAGCTGCCTGCCCGAGGTCGAGTCTATCGTCCAGTGGAGAATGTCCGACCTCGAATTTATCGTGAAAGAGAAAGCGGGAAGCGCAACCGAAATGAGAAAAACAATCGATAGAACTCCCTTCCGCTTCATCTTTCTGCCGCCGCTCTTTTAGATTCTGGCTAGTCCAGCTTTTTTCGCCTCTTCGGCAACGGCCGCCGCCACGACTTTCGAGACTCTTGGGTCGAACACGGACGGAATTATCATGTCCGGCCCCAGTTCCGCTTCCGAGACGAGGGATGCCAGGCCACGGCTCGCCGCAATCTTCATCTCCTCGGTGATTTTGGAGGCCCTGCAGTCGAGCGCGCCCCTGAAAAGTCCCGGGAACGCCAAAAGGTTGTTTATCTGGTTCGGATAGTCAGAGCGTCCCGTTCCGATGATGTACGCTCCGGCCGCCTTCGCCTTCTCGTATGTGATTTCTGGCTCCGGGTTCGCCATCGCGAACACAATCGACTTCGGAGCCATCGACTTCACCATCTCCTCCGAAACCAGATTCGGTGCCGAGACGCCGACGAAGATGTCCGCGCCCACCATGGCTTCCTTGAGTGTCATGCGCTTGTTGTCCGGGTTCGTGATTTCCGTGAGCTCCTTCGTGAGGAAGTCGTACTTGTCGTAATCTTCTTTTATAACGATTCCGTTGATGTTGAATCCGTAGATTTTTCCGATTCCGAATTTGTGGAGCATCCTGATTATCGAAGAGCCGGCGGCGCCTGTTCCAGAGACGATGAGCGTGCAGTCCTCAGGCTTCTTTCCCGCCACCTTGAGCGCGTTCATTATGGCCGCCGTAACGACAATCGCCGTTCCGTGCTGGTCGTCGTGGAAGACCGGAATGTCCAGCTCCTTTATGAGGGTGCGCTCGATTTCCACGCAGCGCGGAGCCGAGATGTCCTCAAGGTTGATTCCGCCGAAAGTCGGTGCAATCTGCTTGCAGAATTCGATGATTTTCTGCGGGTCCTTCGTGTCGATGCAGAGCGGAACCGCGTCCACGCCCGCGAATTTCTTGAAGAGCACGCACTTCCCTTCCATGACGGGAAGACCCGCCGCAGGTCCGATGTCGCCGAGTCCGAGGACGGCCGTTCCGTCGGAGACGACCGCTATCGTGTTCCCCTTCCATGTGTACTTGTAAACGTCGTCGGGATTCTTGTGGATTTGCCTGCAAGGCTCCGCGACACCAGGCGTGTATGCGACGGACAAATCGTCCCTTGTCTCAAGCGGCATTTTCACTTCTGTTGAAATCTTGCCCTTCCATTCTTCGTGTTTTTCGAGTGCTTTTTCGTAAATTGTTGCCATAATGGGAAAATTATAGTTTAAAGCCGTTCTAAATTCGACATGGATTTCACATTGAAAATAATGCAAAAATGACCACGGAATAACGGTTCTTTGAAAAAAGGTGTAAGTTTTTGGGAGGTTTTTCAATGGACTTTGCCAAAAATAACAGTATATAATGTGAAAAATTTAATTTTAAATAAGGAGTATTCTATGTCATTCGTAGATAACTTGAAAAAAAGATCTTTGAGCCGAAAGATTTTCGCAATTGGCTCTGCGGTCACATTCATTGGATTCATGGTTCCAATCATAAAAGTCCAGGATCAAGTGAAGGGACTCAAATATGCTGATGTTGAAATCAGCACCGAAGAGGTTGTGGACCGTTCTGCCGATGAAATCAACGCCGACAAAATCAATGCGGCCAATGCTGTTCTCAAGGCGTCTGCGGCGAATGCCGTTGCTGCTGAAGGCGAAGCCGCCGAAGCTGTCGCGGAATTGACGACAATCGATGAAGTGAATGCAATCGCTGCTTCCAACGAGGCTGTGAAGAAGGCCGTTGATGCCGTTTCTGCTACAAAGAAAGTCACAAACAAAAAGACCGAGAAACTTCCACAGAAATACGTCAAGGACATCACTTCTACAAAATCGCTCCTCTGCGGATTCACAGACGACGACCTCTCTGATTTTGATGTCGCGGAGTATCCTGAGTACGATGACTTGAAGCTCTCTACTGAAAAATTCGCCCAGAAGCATCCTGAAGCCAACACAAAAGAGCAGTATCTGAAAAAATACGGCCTCAAGAAAGTCGATTTCTCCGAGTACGACTGGAAGAACGAGATTTTCACAGCCTACGAGCCAGGAACGCCGTCCATCACAGGTGCCGCCGGTTTCTTCAACATCGCCGACTCTGCTGGTGGATTCGCTTACAACTCGACATTCCTCGTCATTCTCTGGCTCATGTCAATCGCCGGAATCGTGGTCTTCATCTGCACGAACAGTGTCGTCCTCGACGTTCTCGTCTGGCTTGTCGGAGCCGCTTTCGGAATCGCCGCTTGCATAACAATTCCAAGCTACCTCGAAGGCACTGAGTACAGCGTCTGCTTCGGAACTTGCATCATCGCAATCGGCTGGGTTGCCGCCCTCGTCGGTGCCGTAATCTCTGTAATCAAAGTCGAGCAGCAGGGAATCAGAAAGACTCTCTAATTTGACTTGAAGCTGTTTTTAGGGGACCGTCTTTTGGCGGTCTCTTTTTTTTGCCGATTCGCTTTTTCTTTATTAATTTGAATTCATAAATATCAGGCCGCATTTTTCTGTCGGCCGCTGTTTGGAGAAAAAGAAATGGCACAACATCAATTTCAGACCGAAGTAAACCAGCTTTTGAAGCTCATCATCCATTCAATGTATTCCAACAAGGACATTTTCCTCCGCGAAATCGTTTCGAATGCATCGGATGCGTTGGACAAACTCAACTATCTGACAGTCTCAGACGCCGCTTACAAGAACATAAAGACAGACCCGAGAATCGACATCACGTTCGACGACCCGAACAAAATCCTCACGGTTCAGGATTCTGGAATCGGAATGGACGAGGACGACTTGAACAACAACCTCGGAACAATCGCCCGCTCCGGCACGAAAGCGTTCATAGAGCGCGTGTCGCAGGACAAGAACGCTGGAGAGTCCAACCTCATCGGACAGTTCGGCGTGGGCTTCTACTCGGCTTTCATGGCGGCCAAGCAGATAAACGTCATCACGAGAAAGGCCGGAAGCGACAAGGTCTTCAAGTGGTCTTCCGACGGCACCAATTCTTATTCCGTGGACGAAATCAAGGCGGATTCCGACGAGGCCAAGAAATACGGATTCGACGACAAGGAGAAGCACGGTTCTGCAATCGAGATGGTCTTGAACGACGATTCGAAAGAGTACGCTTCAAGATGGAAGCTTGAGGAGCTCATCAAGAAATACTCCGACCACATCGCCTTCCCGATTTACCTCCACTACACGCAGAACACCTACGACGACAAGGGAAACACGACGGGAAGCGAGGCTAAAGTCGACCAGATAAACTCGGCTTCCGCATTGTGGAAGAGGTCCAAGTCAGAGCTCAAGAAAGAGGACTACAACGACTTCTACAAGACGATTTCCCACGATTCTACTGACCCGCTCCACTATGTGCACACCCACGCAGAGGGAACACAGGAGTACACGACTCTCTTCTACGTTCCACAGCAGGCTCCGTTCGACATGTACCAGGCCGACTACCAGAGCGGCGTGAAACTCTACGTCAAGCGCGTCTTCATCACCGACGACGACAGGGAGCTTCTTCCGGCCTACCTCCGCTTCGTCCGCGGTATCATCGACAGCGAGGACTTGCCTTTGAACGTGAGCCGCGAAATCCTCCAGCAGAACAAGATTCTGGACAACATCAAGAGGGCTTCCGTCAAGAAACTCCTCTCCGAATTCAAGAAGATGGGCGAGGAGGCCGACAAGGCGAGAAAATCAGAGAAACCGACCGACGAGGAGAAGGCTTCCATCGAAAAGTGGAACAAGTTCGTCAAGAATTTCAACCGCCCGATGAAGGAAGGCTTGTACGCCGACTACGCCAACAGGGACGAAATCGCGGAAATCGTCAGGTTCAAGTCCACAGACGACTCCGGCAACGGCGACGACAAGTGGACGAGCTTCGCCGACTATGTTTCAAGAATGAAGCCTGAGCAGAAGGCAATCTACTACATCACAGGAACCGACGAGAAGAACCTCCGCTCGTCTCCGCTCCTCGAAGCCTACAAGAAGAAGGGCTTTGAAGTCCTCATCATGGCCGACGACATCGACGACATCGTGATTCCGTCGCTCAACAAGTACAAGGAATTCGAGCTCAAGGCCGTGAACAGGGCCGGAAGTGACGACGAGCTTGGAGTTGACAAGGAAGAGGCCAAGAAGAAGGAAGAGGCGTTCAAGCCGGTGCAGGAGAAAATCAAGAAGGCTCTCGGCGACCGCGTGAAGGATGTCGTCCTTTCAAAGCGTCTTTCCGACTCTCCGTCGTGCGTGGTTGTTGACGAGAACGACCCTGGAATCCAGATGGAGCGCATGATGAGGGCGATGGGACAGGAGGGAGCCGGAATAAAGCCGATTCTCGAAGTGAACGCCGACCACGCTTTCGTGAAGACCCTTGAGAACTGCTCCGACGAAGCCTACATCGCCAACGTCTCTGAAGTCCTCCTCGACCAGGCGATTCTCGTTTCCGGCGCGGAAATCAAGGACCCGAACGCGTTCGTGAAGGCGATGAACGCGCTTTTGACGAAATAAGCTTAAATCGACCTGTGCGGTGACCTAGTTGTCGGACAGGTCTGTACAAGGATGGAATCGCAAAGACATAGCGGTTCCATCCCTTTTCTGCAAGCTGTTCCTGTGTCATTCCTCCCCAAACAGTTTCTTAAGATAAAGTCGCAAGGATTCATCTGCACCGTTGTAAGTGACAAAACCTTCAAGATGCTTTCTTTCTAACTCAAGGGGAAGCGCGTCCTTGTATTTTTCTATCACGGATATCATCACTCGCTCGTCCTCAAAATCGACATCATAAAACCTGAACTTCTTGTTTCCGAATTTATAAGAAACATAAGCTTTGTATTCACGAATCAAATGGGCGTTGGCCGAACTCTTCCCTCCGCTACGCGTCGTTATCAGTGTGAATCCGACCTGCATGCTTTCAGCTTCGGCAAGATTATAATCTTTTGACAATTGTTCTATAACGAACCTTCTTTTCACAGTTCCGTCATAAAGTTCCAAGCGGCAAAAAAACGGCGTAATAAAACAGAATAAAAATAAAATCAGACCCGTAATAAAAAGGGGCTTTCTTTTTTCTTTCCATGTTTTCCTATCCCATGAATTTGAAACAGACATTTCCCCGCGCGCGTCAAAAATCACAAAAGTGACAAAAAGCAAAAAAATAAATCCAAGATATTTGAGCCAGGACGGGTGAACGGCAAGAGCGTCCGATGCGGCACACACGATTTTCTTCTGAAGTGGATTGTAGCCGAACATGTAAACCGGTATTGCAAAAAAAGACAGAAAACCAGGGTCTTTAATAAATCCTTTTTTCGATTTTTCCTCCGTCTGTTCAGTTAGTTGTTCCATAGCATTCTCCTATATCATACTCAGCAGGTGAGTTGACAATTAATCATTTTTAGCTGTGCCCTAGGGCGTGCTTGGGTATAACGATTCATAAGGAACATAATCCTCTGTGGAATCTTCGGAAGAGGTGTCCCGAAGATCTTGCAGCCAATCGTCGTTCCAATACTCATCGTAATCGTTTTCGTAATCGTTGTCGGAAAATTCACTGGAAGGCTTCATCTCGTCCATCAATTCCCTGATGGAAATATTTTCAGAAGCAGGATGCAGAATCTTCTGAAAATCAGCGTCCGCCAGCGACAAAATGCCTGGCAGAACCAGCCAACCCAACGCCAGCGCATACAAAATGGAGGCTGCGGAGTGGCGCAAAGGAGAAATCATCTTCCACGGCTTGCTTTTCTTCACCCGAATCGTACACGGACCTGCGACAGGATTGTAGCTCGGAAGATTGCTCATAAGCATAGGAGATGAAATATACAGTTTTCCATCCACAATATAGCGGTATGTGGGAATCTTCAATCTTGGAATATAAAACTTGAAACTCCCCTGGCCGATGCTGTTGGCGCGGCCTGTCACCGTCGCATCTCTTATGTTGAAGCACTCCGCGTCGACCTTCCGTGTTCCAAAGCCCAAGAGCGGCAGTTCAATAAAGAGACCTATGAGAAACTGAAGGAGAGCTATCAGCAGTCCCCAACTCATAGAACTGTCTAAATAAGTGGACAAGATTACCGCAATGAATCCTTTTATAACCGCTATAGTCATTTATCCTCTCCGATTTTTTCAGCCGCATTCCTAAAAAGAGCGTTAACATCCACAATGAATTTTCCGCTCTTGGTCTTGTCCAAAAGAATGCTCACCTTTGTTCCCGGTTTTATGAATTTGTAGGGTTCGGTCCAGAAAACCGCGCTTTCAAGATATTTCTCTTGTCCATCTTGCTCGTAGCGGCAGACAAGGCTGTAATTTTTTTTGTAGCGCAATCTTCTGTTTATTGTCGTGTCCCGCTTGGCATCATGCTCGACAATCTCCATTACAGTTCCTTCTGTTTCGACGGCATTGCTTGCGGGAATCACCACCCAGGGATGCTCCTTCCAGAAACGCTTGTTGAAGAGCTCTGTCTTGAGGTAGTCTAAAAGTCCCACCTTGAAGCCTATATAAAAGAAAACGCCTCCCATAACAAGCAGGAACATCGGAGCAAAAAACAATTCTGACTGCAACCGCGCTTTATAAGGCTCGCCGTTCAGCACATATACGGTGAAAGTTTCCCCTTCCGTCCATGCGGCGCTGCGAACACCAGGATGAATTTCATATTTTTTTTCATTGTAATAAAAAGAAAACCTGGAACCTTTGTCGGAAACGGAAATCAGCTCCGCCTTTACAGGTTCGCCTTTTACAACATACTCAATTTTGGAAGGGAGAATCAGGCACATAATCACAAGCATCACAAGTCCCGGAAGCCCGAACGCCAAAAGCGCAATCTTCAGCGTCGAAGTGTCCCCCTTGTCATTGCGAGGCTTTTCATTTTCACGAATCTCAATTTTCTGGATAAAATGCATGATGTAATTGTTGTATGGAAAATTCAATCTGTAAAGATTTTTCTGCTTACACCTCTTCCCCCAGTGCGGGCGTCCACATAACAACTGGTTGTACCGCAGCGGGCTTGACCCGC
>CAMHLH010000001.1 GCA_946185925.1 uncultured Treponema sp. | reverse complement strand
AAATACAATAAACATTGTAAATACAATAAACATTGTAAATACAATAAACATTGTAAATACAATAAATGTTGTAAATACAATAAAAAGGTTGTGGAAAATACGGTAAATGTGGTGGGAATGGTCGGGGGGATGTGGGCGTCAGATTTTCCTTATCCAGCGGCCGTCGTCGTCACCGGTCTCCTCGAATTTGTTGAAGGCCGGGTAGAAGTCGAAGTCGACGGCTCCGCGGCTTCCGTTCCTGTTCTTGAGGATTTTGAGCTGGACGGAGACTGGCCGCAGCTCCTTCGCGTCCCTCGCGGCCCTCTCGCTTATCGTTTTCGCGCGGCTCCTGCGTCCGCGGCCGTCGTCGTCGAGCTTGTCCATGTCCTTGAGCTGGAGGGCGAGGAGGACGTCGCTTGAGTACTCTATCGCGCCGGACTCCTTGAAGCTGGCCATGTTCACGGATGAGCTGTAGTTTTCCCTGTTGAATGAGCTTATCGCGACGACGCTGGTGCCGAGGTCCCGGCTGAGCGTCTTGAGGGCCTTCACGTTCCTGTCGGTGGCCTGCTTGTCGGTCATGGACCGCTGTCGGTCGGTCGGGTCGATTATCTGGAGGTAGTCTATGAATATTACGGGGGGCGTTCCGGAAGCGGCGGCGTGTCGCTCCGAAATCCGCCTGATTGTGTCCGCCGTGGTCTCCTCCGCCCCCTCGTGGATGTAGACGCGGCCCGCGAATTTCCTGTACTCGTCCACCGCCTGGCTTATGGCGTCCCTCTCGGACTGGCTGTAGCCTCCGTACCTGGAGCCGTCCAGGATGCCCCTTGTGGTCTTCGCCCCCGACAGTCCCCTGCCGGCCGAGAGCGGGCCGGAGGCTGTCAGGCGGCTTATGCTCTTCGCCATCAGCTCCTCCCTCGACATCTCCAGCGAGAATATCAGGACGTCCCTCTCCGCGTCCGAGGCTATCTGGTCCGCCATCTGCAGGCAGAATGTCGTCTTTCCGAGCGCGCTCACGGCTCCTATTATGTAGAGTCCCGGGAAAAGCCCCCCGTCAAGCTCGCTGTCGAGCCTTTTGAATCCGGTTGGCGTGCAGGCTCCTCCCTCTTCTATCTTCTTGATGAGCAGGGGCAGCGCTTCGAGCGCGGAGTCCCTCTTGAGCTCCAAGAGTCCGCTCTCCTTCTCCCTCTCGCGCTCGTCCTCCGCCATGGCCTCCTCCTCGGCGACAGCCGCCCGGAAAAGTCCGCTGTCCTTGAGCAGGGCCTCGTTCGCGTCCTTGCAGCCGAGGAAGAGCCTGTCCGTGTCTGCGAATCGCAGCCGAAGCCCCCTTCCCTCAAGCTCCTCCCTCTTCTCCTCGATTTTCATCTGGGCCTTGTTGCCGGCCCCCCCCTCTCCGCCGTCGTTGTCCAGCGCGATTATGAGGGGCGGCTTGTTCGGGGAGGCCGCGGCCTCGTCCAGGAGCCTTCCGGCCATGGAGAGGGACCCCAGCCCCACCGCGCGTCCTCCTGCCATGATTACGCTCATCGCGTCGATTTCGCCCTCTACCACGAAGACTGGCCCTTCGGCCTTGTAGAGCGCGCCTATGTTGAATATGCGGGCCGGCCCCACTTTCTGCTTGGAGTATCGGCCGCCGACCTCCGCCGACGTGGCGCGGGCAAGGTAGCTTCCGCCTCCCGTTGGGATTATGAGCCGGTCGCTTGCCGGTGCGCCGGGCGTTTTGGGGTGCCTCCAGCCCTTCCTGAAGCCGATGTTGAACTCGTCGACAATCTCCCTCGACAGCCCCCTCTGCCTCCAGTAGTCGGTCTTTTCGATGTCCCCGTGGCATTCCCTGAAGAATTCCCCGATTCCTACGTCCTGTCCGCGTTCGCTCTCCTCTTCGCTTTTCCTTCGCCCTGTTCTTCCGCCTTCCTCTCCGGCCGCTTCCTCCGCGTCGTCCAGAGGAAGCCCGAGCTCTCGGGCGGCGTTTCTGGCCACTTCCTTCGCGTCGTCAGGGTCGATTCCGTTCTTGACCGCGAGTATGTCGGCCACGCTCCTGTTCGTGAAGCAGCCCCCGCCCCAGCAGGTGAAGTGGCCGGGCGAGCGTGGGTTCTCCGTGATCCCCGTCCCGTTCGGGCCGCTTCCACTTCCGCAGACCGGGCACACGAAGCCCTTTCCCGACCTGTCCCTCGCGAGGAATCTGTCCGCGTTCTTGTTGACGTATCCGAATATGTCTTCGAGCCTCATCGAAAACCCTCCGGAGGAAAATATAGCAGAGTTTCAGAGCTTCTTCACATCCAGCGCGCGGATGGCGTTCAGCACGGCCACCACCATGACGCCCACGTCCGCGAATATCGCCGCCCGCATGTCGGCGAGCCCTGCGGCGCCGAGCGCGAGGCAGGCCGCCTTGACGCCTATCGAGAAGACTATGTTCTGCGTCACAATTCCGAGGCACTTCCTGGATATCCTCACGGCCTTGGAGATTTTGAGCGGGTCGTCGTCCATGAGCACGATGTCCGCGGCCTCTATTGCGGCGTCGCTGCCCATCGCCCCCATGGCGATTCCTATGTCCGCCCTTCCGAGCGCCGGCGCGTCGTTTATTCCGTCGCCGACGAACGAGACCATCTCTCCCTTCTTCTTGCTGGATATGATTTCCTCGACCTTCGAGACCTTCTCCGCCGGAAGCAGTTCCGAGTACGCGCTGTCGATGGCGAGCTCTCCGGCCACCCTCTCGGCCTCCTCCGCCCTGTCGCCTGTGAGCATGACCGTCCTCTTTATTCCGCTCCTCTTGAGCGCGGCCACGGCCTCCCTCGAATTCTTCTTTACCTTGTCGGAGATTGAGACGCTGCCCGCGTACTTCCCGCCGACCGCGACGTGGACGACCGTCCCGGCGGAGCCTGTCTCCGGAGCGTCTATGCCGAGCGTTCCCATGAGGGCCGAGTTCCCGACCGCGACTTCCTTGCCGCCGACCTCCGCCTTGACTCCCATTCCGGCCGTCTCCTCCGTCCCCGACACCTTGGAGATGTCGATTTTCCCGCCGTACGCCCTGGCTATGCCCTTGGCGACAGGATGCGTGGACGAGGACTCCGCGTGGGCCGCAATCTCCAGTATGGACGCGGCCTCGCTCCCCGACGCCTCCTTCCCGTCCGCGCCCCTCACAGAGGAGACTTCGAACACGCCTTCTGTCAGCGTTCCCGTCTTGTCGAACACGACCGTGGTGACTTTCGAGAGGCTCTCCAGGTGCACGGAGCCTTTGACGAGGATGCCCTCCCGGCTCGCTCCCCCGATTCCCGCGAAGAAGCTCAGCGGAATCGATATGACGAGGGCGCATGGGCAGGAGATTACCAGGAAGGTCAGCGCCCTGTATGTCCAGTCCGTCCAAGCGGACAAGCCGCCGGTTCCGAGCATGGTCTTCGCCAGCGGGGGCAGAACGGCGAGCGCGAGGGCGGAGAGGCAGACCGCGGGCGTGTAGACCCTCGCGAACCTTGAGATGAAGGCCTCCGACCTGGATTTCTTGGACGTGGAATTCTCCACCAGCTCCAGAATCTTCGAGACTGTGGACTCTCCGAACGGCTTCTCAGTCCTGATTCTGAGCGTTCCGCTCGCGTTCACGCTTCCCGAGTACACGCTGTCGCCGGGTCCCACGCCCCTCGGAAGGCTCTCTCCCGTGAGCGCGCTCGTGTCCAGCGCCGACTCGCCCTCGACCACCGTGCCGTCTATCGGAATCCTCTCCCCCGGGCGCACCGTTATGACTGTCCCGACCGCGACTTCCTCCGGGGGCACCTGGACCAGCCTGCCGTCCCTCTCCACGTTCGCGCTGTCCGGCTTGATGTCCATCAGCTCGGCTATGTTCCGGCGGCTCTTCCCGACAGCCATCTTCTGGAAGAATTCCCCAATCTGGTAGAAGAGCATGACCGCGATTCCCTCCGTGTAGTCTCCGCTCCCGTCGATTGCGGCGAGGGCGAACGCTCCGACCGTGGCCACCGCCATGAGGAAGTTCTCGTCGAATAGCCTTCCGTTCCTCGCGCCGAGGAAGGCCTTCCTGAGTATGTCGCCGCCGATGAGGGCGTAGACCGCCAGATGGAGGAGCAGGTTCGGCCAGCCCATGAGCGCGGAGCCGAACGGGACCCCGACTATCGAGACGAATCTGTCCGCGAGCGCGAGGGCCGCAGTCGCCGCGGCCGCCACGATGATTCTGATTAGGGTCTTCTTCTGCTTCTTCGTCATAGCTCTATCTCGCAGTCGCTCTCCACTTTGCGGCATGCCTTGAGGACGTCCTTCATGACCTTCCCCTCGTCCGCCCCATCCTCGAATTCCACGTTCATCTTCTGCGTCATGAAATTCACCACGCAGTCCGCCACTCCGCCGGTCTTCTTCGCCGCGTCCTCCATGAGGGCCGCGCAGGCGGCGCAGTCCACTTCGATTTTGTAGGTCTTCTTCATTTCTGTCTCCTTCTGTCCCGTCTCCGGGAAATTCAGTTTTTTTTACAATCGATTAAGCAATCGTTTAATTTATGATATAAAGATACATTCGCTTCCGCCCTTCCCGCAACTCCGGGGGAGGGTGAAATTTCCGTTCGGGAGAATAATATTTCCGTTCGGGATGCGGTCGGGGGCGTTTGATTTTTTTGGGGGAAAGATGGGAAAGGAATATTTCAGGAGGGATTTCTTGATAGAGGAGGTCTCCAAGTCCGGGGGCTTCCAGTCGGTCTCGGAGATTTTCGCGGCGCTCTCCGACTCGACGAGGCTGAAGATTTTCTGGCTGCTCTGCCACTCGAAGGAATGCGTCATCGGCATCGCCTCCATGCTCGGGATGACGACCCCGGCCGTCTCCCACCACCTGAGGGTGCTGAAGGAGGCCGGCCTCGTGGAGGGGAGCCGGGACGGCAAGGAGGTCTTCTACACCGCCAGCGGGGGGCCGGAGTGCGGGATTCTGCACTCGATGACGGAGAGGCTCATGTCCGTGGCCTGTCCCGACTTCGGCGGCGGGCACGAGCGCGTGAACGAGAGGAGCGGGTACATGGAGGACCACGTTGAGAAGATAAAGAGAATCCACGAGTTCCTGACCGGGAACCTCTCCGAGAGGGTGACGATAGACGGACTCTCAAGGATGTTCGCCATGAATCCGACGACGCTCAAGTCCGTGTTCAAGGACGTCTACGGAGAGTCGCTCGCCGCCCACATGAAGGTCCACAGGATGGAGAGGGCCGCCGAGCTTCTCTCGACGACCGACATGAGCGTGGGCGAGGTCGCGAGGAGCGTGGGCTACGGGAGCCAGAGCAAGTTCAGCGCGGTCTTCGGCGAGCTCTACGGTGTCTCGCCGAGGGAGTACAGGGCGGAGGGCGGCCGGCGGCGGTGATGCCTTTGCCGACCGCGCCTCCTCGCCGGGCCTTAGAGGCCGCAGGGGATTACGGTCTCTGCTTCGTCCCCGAACGCCGCTCCGAGCGTCTGGAGGGTCGAGCCTTCCTTGATTTCCAGGAATCCGCCGAGGTTCACCGTTCCGTCGCTGTTCCTGCACGAGGCGTCCACAAAGAGGTCGACGGCCGGAGCCTTCGTCGACTTCAGCTCCGACTTGTACGGGTCGGCCACGGGGGTCCCCGTCTTGCTTCCGTTGAAGATTTCGCTCTCTTCTCCGACAAAATAGAAGCCCGCCTTCTTCTTGTCCACGAGGTAGACTGAATCGGCTATTCGGGCCGGAACGGAGACCTCTCCCTCCTTGCCGCCGAACTTGTCGACCTGGGCGGGGACCACGGAGCCTGTCATGCTCACGAGGTTTTTGAACGAGCCTCCGGCGAGCGTCCTGTAGAAGTTGAAGTTGGAGTTGACGTTCCCGTATGAAGAGCAGTTCGAGACGCTGAGCGCACCTCCGTTTCCGTTGTCCGTGAATCCGTCCTTTCCGTTCAGGAACGCCACGCTGTTCTCCACGACGTGCGCCGTGGGGCACTGGTTGTTCGAGCCTCCGAGCTTGAATCCGTTCATGTCCCCGTTGGCGTAGTTCGCTCCGCTGGTGGTCTTCCCGTTCTGGAACGCCACGCAGTTCCTTATCGTCACGACGCCTATCGGGCCTGTGGCCGGCTTCGCGTACAAGTCCCAGCCGTCGTCGCAGTTGGCGTACGAGATGCAGCCGTCGAACACGTTCCCCTCTCCGCAGGTGAGCTTCGCCGCGAATCCGTCGGCGTTCTCCCCGGTCTTGTCGTCCTTGTTGTCGAACGAGGTGCAGTTGAGGACGAGGTTGTCCGCCGGCCAGTCCGCCATGTCGCTCAGTGATGACGCCCTTCTTGCGATTTGTAGGCCCGTGTCCTGGTTGGCCTGGAACACGCACCTTTCGATTATGTTGCTCTTTCCGGTGACGTACATTCCGTTGTCGCCGGCGTTGTAGCAGGTGATTCCGTAGATGTGCCAGTAGTCTCCGTCGAGCTGCACTCCGCGGGACGAATCCGCCGTGGGCTGGGACGAGAAGTCGAACACCGCCGCGCTTCCGCTTTCCGGGAGGATGTACTTCCTCGCTCCGCTCTCTCCGTTGTTTCCGTACGCGATCTTCACGGTCTCGCTGAACGCGTATGTTCCTCCCTTCAATACAATCGCCTCTCCCGGCCGCAGCTTCGCTATGGCGGTCGCGATGTCCATCGGGCTGGCCTTCGTCCCCTCTCCCGTCGGGGTTCCGTCTGGGGCTACGTACAGGAAGGACTGGAGGCTGTCCGTCGCGACCGACGAGATGTCCGTCCTTGTGCCGACCTTGAGTCCGTTCTTGTACGAGGGTGCTGTCGAGGAATTGTCAAGCGCCGGGGTGGATGCCTCGCTTGAGCATTTCTTGTCGTCCCCGCCCCCTGCCGACGACGGTGCCGAACTGTCCGACCAGTATATTCCGTAGATGTTTATTCCGCCCCCGTTCGCGGAATAGAGCGATATGTACCCGCTTTCGTCGGCGGTCACGGCCGCGCTTAGGGTGCCGGCCTTGGTCGGAGCCTTTCCGAGACTGCCGCCGTTTGCCTTGAGCTCCCGCGTCGCGTCGCTCGACGACGAGGACGCGCAGTCGACCGTGAGCGTGCCCGACTTTCCCGCGCCGACGTAAATCGTCACGCTCCTGTTCGTCTCGGAGCCGATGCCGCCGAGCTTCAGCCTCTTCGTGTACTTTTTGGAGCCGACTGTCGCCTTCCCCTTCTCCACGACCACGCTCTCTTCCTCGCTGGCGTTCACCACGACGTTGTTCGTCTTCTCCCTGGCCTTGTAGGTCTTGTCGCCCATGTCGCTCACGTTGAGGGAGACGAACGCCGAAAGCCCCTCCGCGGACTGCGGAATGTCTTCGCTCTCCTCGTCCGCGTTCTGCTCCGCGCCCGGCTCTACATTCCCGCTTTCCGCGCTCTCCGCTTCCTCCGAGGTCGAGTCCGACGAGGACGAGCATCCCGTCATCCCTGCGGCATAGAACGCCAGCGACATCGAAATCAGGCCCGCGGCTATTCTTCCGCAGGCTCCGGCCTTGATTACTTTTTTCATGAAGCACCCCTTTTTGTACATTGCATTCAAGTTATATTAAGAAATATCGCACGAAAACCGAGGTCTGAAAATGTCAAAAAATGCATGATTTTGGACTTTTAAGATGTGGTTGGGAACTTTTCAGAAAAACGGCGCGCGCTTTCCTTGTTCCGCGGGCTTCCAACAATCTGATTTTGTGATATACTCTGATTCATTCATCGGGCTATAGCGCAGCTGGTTAGCGTACAAGTCTGGGGGACTTGGGGTCACCGATTCGAATTCGGTTAGCCCGACTTTCGCGGAATCCAAACGGATTCCGCTTTTTTTTTGCGCGCGGGCAAAAAAATCCCCCGCCCATGGACAGGGGACGGGGGATTGTCGGACGGATTGGATTCCTCTCACGCGAAAACAGGCCGCTTCCTCTCGCGCGCGCACTGGACGAGGTAGAGGTTTATGAGGTTCTGGTAGGCGATTCCCGTCTCGGCCGCAAGGCTCTTGAAATAGGCGACCGCGCCCGTGTCGAGGTTTATCGTCACCGGCTTCTTCTCCCTGCCCGCCCTGATTTCCTCCATGGTGTTGTGGGCGGCTTCCCTGAGATTCCTGCGCATTTCTTCCTGATTGTCGCACGGAACGAACTCGTCAAAGTGGTCTTCGTACCACTGCTCTTCTTCGTCCAGCGGCGAATTCAAAAACTGTTCTTCTGTCATTTCTGCATCCTCCCCTTCATTTTTCTGCACGGATATATGGTTTTTAAGAACCATCCGCCATCATCGGTTTCTACGAACGGAACGACGCACGGATAGCCGTCGATCTGAACTATGATTCTCATCTGCCCCTCTCTGGCGGGATTGCTTTCCGGTCCTATGAAGTCAGACTTTTCGACAAGCTCCGCCACCTGCTCGAACGAGACGTTCCTGGTCGCCTTCAATATTTCGTTCTTCTCTGGATTCCAGCGCAGTTGCATATTTATATGATACATATGTGGTAAATGGATGTCAACGAAAAAAAATCCCCCGCCCATGGACTTGGGGACGGGGGAAAGGAGGCTTGATTCCGTCAGTGGCAGTTTTTTTGCTGCCGATGGAAAGTTTGTACTACGCTACTCGGAAGCGGTTACATCGATAAAGTAGATGTACACAGAACCTGCGGAACTGGCAGGGTCTTTTACCTTGAGCGTGATATCGCTGCTTGCTGTGACAGTTACAAGTTCATTTTCCGCCGTTTCAGCAGTAGTTACATAATCCACACTGGTCGAAGCCGTTCCTTTGTTGACAGTCAACTCATTGTCTGAAGTAAGTGTCAAACCTCGTGCAACCTTGTTCGGATTGAAACCGATTTTCACAACTGATTTTCCTGATACTGGAATCTTAATTGAAGCTTCATTTGCGGCCTTGTCCAATGAAAGTCGCTTTGCGCTTGTGATTCCATCTATGGTCACAACTTTGTCCTCAAGTTTTGTGCTTGTTCCTTTGCCAGAAACAACGCTCACCCCGCTTGAGAATGTGACTGTTGTGCTGCTGTTTTTTGCAGATGGGAACGTGTTTCCGCTTGTGATTGTTTCAAACAATTCTGTGAATCCGACCTCGTACGTCGCAGTGAACGTCACGTTGCTTGTGATTTCGCTGTCTGTTTTCAATCCATCAACGTTTGAGGTCCATTCCTTGAATCTCTTGCCCTCTGGAGCCGTCGGCTTCGGAATGTCGCTTGTGGTGATTGTGGTGCCGTCCTCAATCTGGAACGATGTCGTTGCGCCTTCCGCGAATGAGCCTTCTCCCGCGTCGAATGTGACCGTGTATTTGATTGCGTTCGGGTCTACGACCTTGTATGTGGCTGTTGCGGTCGCTTTTGAGTTCTCGGTTTTTGTCGTTCCATCTTCTGCAAGACTGTAGAGAACGGCTTTGACTGTGTGCTCGCCGAGTTCGCTTGTTGGCAGTTTTTCAACAAGTGTGTTGATTTCTTTTTTATCTTCATCGACCGTCACAATATAGAAATTGAATGTGCTCAAAACTTCTGGAGTTCCGGCTTCTCCCTCATGGCCGTCTGCGTAGAGCGGTGTTGCAACGGCGTTTGTGCTTGCGGAAACTGTAAGGTCTTCAGCATCTTTGTCCACTTCTGTCGCTGAAAGTTCGACCTTCGTGTCCTTGTAGGAGATGGTGCTTCCGAGTAAGACCGTGGACAAGTCCTTTTTCGCCTCAACGACCTTGATTCCGTAGATGTTGATGTTGTTGTCGGCGCTCAGTGTCACGTAGCCGTTTGCGTCTCCCGTCACCTCAAGGAAGCCCGCGCAGACTTTTCCGTCGGCTGCACCTTTGAATGACTGCCATGTGGCTGTGTCCGCGCCCTTCGCAGTGAGGGTCCTGTTGCTTCCCTCGCCTTTAGCAGAACCGCCGTCAACACGGAGAATCACGCTCTTGCTCTTTCCGACCTTGAGTTTGAGGGCTTCTCCTTTTATCTGAATGCGGCTGGTGTATGTCGTGTCCTCGTTGTAGGAATTTGCAGTGGCTGCAACAACTTTTGCCGCAGAAACGCCTTTGATGATTTTCCATGTTCCGTCTTCTGAAACAAAATCAGCGTCTGCCTTTGCGTATTCTTTTTCGTTCGTTCCGTCGAAGGCTGCATCGAATGTGAGCGACGTGAACAGCACTTCGGCTTTGACCGTGACTTTTACGGTGGCCGTCTTTTCCTTGTAGGTGACAGTCACTTCCTGTTCTCCGGTCTTGCTTCCGTCGAAGCCTGAAATTGTGTAGCCGGTAACGGCCGCTGTGCTTTCGTCGTCGTAGACTGCTGTCACTGTGAGTTTCGACCTGAGGTCGTCCTCGCTCGCGCCCTCGTAGACCTCTGCGCTTTCTGTGGCCGTGATTGACGAGACTGTCTTTGTGTCGTCGACTTCTTCTTTCTCTTTCTCTTTCTCTTTCTCTTTTTCGTCTTCGCTCTGTTGGCCGCCCTCGTCGTCTACCTGGACTTCCTGCTGCTCGTCTCCGCCGTCGTCGTCGTCAGAGGAGCAGGACACGAAGTTCATTCCCGTTCCCATCATGAGGGCCATCGCCGATATTCCGACGAATTTCTTCATCGCTGATTTTGCCGTCACTTTTTTCATTTTATACCCCTTTTATAAAATTTTTTTCGATTTGAAATTCCCCCGGGCGCGTTTTTTGCGGGCGGGGGATTGCCACACGGATTGGATTCCGCTAACGCGGAATCTGGTGGGTTTATTCGGTTGGTTCGATTATGATTGCATAGACATTCATCGAATCGCCTTTTTTAATAGTGTGGGCACCTGCCGCAAGACTCTGAGTAACGACCCCATTTGAATCTGTCGTTTGTTTTGTATCATCAATTGTAATCTTCTTTGAGGCAGTGTCCGTTACAAGCGTCAGGTTTGATGCTGAAGTAAGTGTGAACGTAATGCTTGTCGAGCTTTCCATTTTGAGAGCGGTTTTGTATGTCGTTCCGTTATATGTCTTTTCGGCTACTCCGCTCTTGAGCGAACCTGTAACAGTAACTCCGTTGACAGTAGCTCCGCTAGTGAAGTTGTCGAATGTTACGACCACAGTTCCCTCTGGCAAAGTTGTCGATGTGCTTCCAGAATCTCCGGTGCCCTCTGTGCCGTCAGTGGTGCTTCCGCTGTCGTCCGAAGTGCTGCCTGCGACATATCCCTGAATCGCCACCATTCCGCTCGTGTAGGCGACAAGCTCGTTGTTCAGCGTGTCGTTCTTCGCATAGCTCGCGTCGTCGACGGAGTTCGTGAAGTTGAAGTAGTAGTCGCTTTCGTGGCGGCCAGAATACTTGAGGACATTCGCCTTTGCCTGCTCTGGCTCTGTCGGCGCGATTGTGACGCCCATTCCGCTGTCGCCGAGAGCGACGTCGAAGTTCGAGTACATGGTTCCGCCTGACTTTGCAGTTACATTTGAAGGAACCTGGTCGCTTCTGTTGTCGACTTCGTATGCGTCGATGTTCGTCAAATCCGCGCCGGAAGTGAGTTTCGTTTGCCAGCCGCTTGCGGCTATGACTTTGATTTCGGAGATGTTGAGAGAATTTGAACCTGAGTTCGCAATCTCGATTGTTGAATCTTCTGTGAGTCCAGAAAGCGCGAATTCAAAATCAGAATATGCGGTATTTCCGATTGACTCGCTCTTCGTTCCGTTCACAGAAAGGGTTGTCGTCGCTCCAGATGTTGAAGAGCCTGTCTTTGCCTTGACAATGACTTTTGTGGCGTTCGCCGGGACATCGATATAGAACATCGTTTTTCCCTTTGAGCCTTGGTAGTACGCACCCTTCTTCGAAGCATCCTCGATGGCGATGAGGGAATTGTCCGCGATTCCGTCATCAGTATCGGTCACCTTCGAGTCGTAGATTGTCCAGGTTCCGTCGCCGTTGTCGGTTCCCACGGTCTCGTACCATTCCTTGTACTCGCCGAGTTCCTTGTTGTTCGTGTAGTCGTACTTGTTCGTGATGTACTGGAATTTCACGCCGTTCGTGTTGTTCTGGACGAATTTGTTGTTGTAGGCCTTGATGACTCCGCCTTTTTCTCCAGAGAAAGTTCCCGCTCCCTGAGCGTCTGTTCCCTGCTTTGAAGACATCATCGGGTCGTGGGCGTTTCGGAAGAAGTTCTGCTCGACAAAGCAGCTCGCCCCTGTCGTGACTCCCACGCCGTATTTTGCGTTTCCGTCGAAGTAGTTGTTGTAGACGTGGACGGTCATCGTTCGGATTCGCGGATGGCGCGAGTCAGAGTGGTCGAACCAGTTGTGGTGGTATGTGATGTAGTTCGGGCCTGACTCGGATTTCATTCCGCAGAGCGACATTTTTCCAGAGTCCCAGAAATGGTTGTATGCGATTGTCGTGTACTGCTGGTCGTCCTTCAAGTCCATGGAGCCGTCGCCCTTCACCTGGTCTCCGTCGCTTCCTGCGTTTCCGTAAAAATAATCGCAGTTGTGAATCCAAGCAAATTTGCCAGCCTTGAGGGAGATTCCGTCTCCGTCCTTTCCGCCGCCCCACTTCATGAGACCGAGGTTGGAAACTTCGATATATTCGCTCTGGAATGCCGCGACTCCGGCTCCGTACAATGTGGCGTCGTGTCCGACACCCTCGATTGTCACCTGCGAAGCTCCCTTCACGCCGATTGCGTATGCTGACTTCATGTCGGCGCATGAGAGGTCGTTGCTTTCTGCTTTTACAGTTCCGATGATTCGGATGTCGACTGGACTTGTGGTGTTCTTCGTCTTGATTGCCTGCGTGATGTCCTGGATTCCTGTGTATGTCTTTCCGCCGATTGTGGCTGTAACAGTCTTCTTGTTTCCCTGCGTGAGGTAGATGACAATCGCGCCGTCCTTGAGCGTACCGTCTTCCTTGTACGCGCCCGGAGTCGTCGTGGCGCTCGGAGCGAACGCGAATCCGCTTCTGTCGTGGTCGACGACTGTCATCGTCGCCGTAGAGTATTCGCTCGTGTTCTCCGTTCCGACGGCGCAGACCTTGATTGTGTGGCTGCCCGCCGCAAGTCCTAGCGCGTCGGCGCGGACGACTTTCGAGAGCGTCTTCTTCGTCCATGTAACCTGCAGGTCATCGTCTTCGCTCTGTTCGTAGTATGTGTAGGTGTCGTAGTAGCGGATGAGCGGCGCGTCGAGTTCCACGTCGTCGCAGAAAACTTTGTATGTGGCGCCCTCCACCTGCTCGAATACGATGTACGCGCTGTTGAGCCAGCCCTCGCTCTTCACGATGTTCACCTGTGCGTTCGAGACGTCCGCGACTGTCGGAGTGTCCATCACGCCGGTCGCGGCTTGTCCGCCCGGTGTCACCTGGTTCGAGCCGCTGTTGTTGTTGTTGTTGTCGTTGTCATCGCCGCCGTCGTTCTGATTTGCCGGGTCGTCATTTGTCGGCGCCACGACTCCGCTGTCTCCGTCGTCGTCCGAGCTGGAAGAGTGCGAGCACGCCGTGAAGGCGTAGCCGGCCGTAAGAATAAGCGCGAAAGCGGCGCCTTTTCTCATCAATTTTTTCATTGTATCCCCCTTTTTGTATGAACTTTTCAAGTTTCATTAAAAATATCGCACGGAAAACGTTTGTCTTAATATGTCAAAAACATCGGAATTTTGGATTCTAACGACCAAATGTAAAGACTATGTAAAATTTTCGCTCTGTTTTTGAAAGTCTGGGAAGGCAGATTCTACGCAATGCGCCTCGCGCTCGAAAAAAAATGCCGAACATGAAAGCGATGGAAGAAATCGAAAAAGAGGAAAGCAAGAGGGCGAAGATAATGCAGATTCTCAAGGCGGGGACGAAGGCCGCGGCCGAGGTGGCTCTGGGCGCGGCTGGGGCCTCCGTCTCGGCCGAGGACGACGACGAGGGCGGCAGGCTTCTGCTCTGCGTGTCCGTCGGCGGCTCCTCCGTCGAATCCCCGGAAAAGCTCGAGGAGAGTTTCACCCTGCCCTACGGGACGCCCGCGGAGAAAATCGCCGGCTTCGCGGAGCTTGTCGGAAGGTTCCGCTGCGGGGAGATGAGCCAGGAGGGCTTCGACGAGCTCACCAAAAAGTCCGGCATGGCCGAGTTCTGGACGTTCGGCAGGGCCGAGCTTTTCAGGGCGATGGGGAGAATCCGCGGCCGCGGGGTGGATTTTGCGGATTTCGTTCCGAACTGGGACTTCTACAGGTACATAGCCAAATTCACGTTCGCGGAAGCCTGGACCCCCGACCGGGTTTCGCTTCCTGAGAGGCTCGTGGGGCTTGGCCGGGGGGCGTTCATGAACTGCAGGCTGAGGGAGGTCTGGATTCCCGGCACGGCCGAGTCGATTGGCATGGACGCGTTCAGGGGCTGCAGGAATTTGAGGAAGGTCGGCCTGCCATCCGGCGCGAGAATCGGGGAGAACGCGTTCAGGGGCTGCAGGCTGAGGGAGGCCGAGGCGGATGGGCTTTCTGTAAGGAACGGGGTGGCGTACGGCGGAAATAAGGCGCTCTACATGGCGGACAGGAAGGCGCGGAAGCTTTTGCTGGAGGAAGGCACGGAAAGGATAGCCGAGAAGGCTTTCATGGACGAGGAAATTAGGAAGGTCTTGCTCCCGTCCGGGCTCCGGGAAATCGGCAGGGACGCTTTCAGGGGCTGTTCCAGGCTCAGCAGGGTCGTCTTCCACGACGGGATGACTTCGATAGGGGCTTCTGCATTCAGGGACTGCCGTTCGCTGAAGCGCGTCAGGCTTCCGTCCGGGCTTCTTGTGCTGGGGGTCGGAGCGTTCAGTGGTTGCCGTAGGCTCCGCAGGGTCGAGGCGGACGAGGGGCCCGGGCTTGTGGCGAGGGACGCGTTCAAGGACTGCCCAGCCCTCCGAGTCGTGAGGCTCGACAAGGCCGAGAAGATAGACGGGGCGGCGTTCGGATGACGGGCAAAAAAAAGCCCCCGAATCACTTCGGAGGCCAGTTTGTCGAGACAGGATTCGAACCTGTGGAATGACGGCACCAAAAGCCGTTGTCTTACCGCTTGACGACTCGACAATGTGCTTGAATTATCGGCTAAAACCGAATTTCTTTCAAGATGAGAAGAAGAGAGAATGTTGGTAGAATTGACGGACAACAGAAACGGAGAATCAAGATGAACGAGATACAGGAAAGGATGAAGGAGCTTCTGTCTAGCGGAGGCTACCTTCTGGACAGGGAGGACGTCTGCAGGATGACGTTGCTGGCGTTGGCGGCGGAGGAGAGCGTGTTCCTCTACGGCCCGCCGGGGACCGCGAAGAGCATGGCGGCCAAGTGGGCGGCGTCGCTTCTGGACACGGACAAGTACTTCAGCTGCCTTCTGAACCAGTACACGCAGCCGGACGAGCTTTTCGGGCCTGTGAGCATAAAGTCGCTGGAGAGCGGGCTTCGCGAGACCCTCACGGAGGGGTACCTTCCGGACTCGGAGATTGCCTTCCTGGACGAGATATGGAAGGCTGGGCCGGCCATCCTCAACACTCTGCTGACGATATGCAACGAGAAGACTTTCAGGAACGGGAGCCGGACGAGGGACGTGCCCCTGAAGCTCCTGATGTCGGCGTCGAACGAGTTCCCGAGCGAGGATTCGGGACTGGAGCCGCTCTACGACCGCTTCCTCATAAGGATGTGCGTGGGGCCAATCGGAAGGAAGGACAAATTCGTCAGCATGATAACGGGGGGGAAGAACCCGGAGCCTGCCGCGGGATTCGTCCCGGTTTCGGAGGAGGAGCTTGCGGGCTGGAGGCGCGGCAGCGCGGAGGTCGAGGTTCCCAAGGAGATTACGGACTTCCTCTACTCGATGCGGCTCCGCCTGAACGAGAGGGACGTCTACGTCTCCGACAGGCGGTGGAAGAAGGTCGTCAACCTGCTCAGGACCAGCGCGCATCTGAACGGCAGGAGGAAGGTCGGCTACTCCGACCTCTTCGTCCTCCAGAACACCCTCTGGACGCGGGTCGAGGACAAGGAGGCCGTGCTGGAGAGCGCGCTCGAGTCGGTGTCCTCCGCGACGGTCGAGGGCAGCTTCTCCTTCGTCGAGCGCATATCGAACGAGATAAAGTCCATGGCGGAGGCCGGGGGGGACGACGGCGCGCTGCTCTCCAGAATCGAGTCCGAGAGGGAGTACCTCAACACGCTGAAGAGGGAGCTTGAGATTGCCAGGAGCGGCGGCGAGAATTTCTGGAAGAACGTCTTCTCCGGGCTTTCGACGGAATTCGAGCTTGAGATGATGAACAAGGGAATCGAGAAGCTCAGGGAGTTCATAACGGAGTCGGAGGTCGCGCTGGACGGGTTGAAGGCCGCGAGGAGGAGCGGGAGCGCCGACGCGGGCCGGGAGCCTGCCGCCACCGTGATTCTTGAGCGCGACGGGGGGCTTCCATACGCCCAGAACCAGTCCGAGGGCCGGTTCGAGCAGGAGGAGGAGGCGACGGAGAAGCGCGTCATGTCCATAAGGGAGATGCAGGCGGAGAGCTTCAGGCGGATAGAGGATTCACTCTCGATTGGCGGCGGCGCCCAGGATGCCGGCGGCAGCTCCGGGGAGCCCGCTCGGGAGGTCGCGGAGCCGGAGGCCGATGAAGTTTCGGAGTCTTCGGAGTCTTCTGTATCTTCTGTCGATTCCGAACCTTCTGGAGCTGCCGGAATCCATGAGGCCGTTGAAAACACCGAAATCTCTGAGTCCTCTGAAAGCGCAGAAATCTCTGAATCTTCTGAAATCGCTGAAATCGCTGAGTCCTCTGGAATTTCCGAGGGCGACGGCGGAGCGCAAGCCGATGCCGCGGAGGCTGTGGACGGCGGAGCCGGACAGGCCGTGGACGCGGGCGGAGCCGTGGAGGAGCCGCAGGAGCCGCCTGTGAGCGCCGCCGACGTGCAGGCGCGGAGGCTGGAGGAGGAGGACAGGAAGTCCGCCGAGAGGGAGCGCATAAAGGAGCAGATTCAGCAGGCGATAAGGCGGAACCAGGTGGAGGAGCAGTCGAGGAACATCATCCAGAACGGAATCTCCAGAATCATAAAGGCGTTCTCGCCGGAGAAGGTGCAGGCGGTGAAGACCGAGATGGACGAGCTGCAGGCCATTGAGGAGATGGAGCAGATGAAGGAGCGCACCGCCCAGGTCAGGCAGGAGCTTCAGGAGATGTCGGCGGCGCACGCCGACGCGATAGAGAGCGCGGCCGACGAGGGCGAGCGGACGGAGTACGAGAACAGGCTCTCGAACACGAGGTCGTTCCAGGAATTCGTGGAGATGTCGCACTACAAGTACACGGGGGACTCGAGCGACAAGCGCTACAAGTGGAACGGCAACCTCAACAACGGTGCGAAGTGGTGGAACGTCGGAAGCCGCTTCTACCAGATGCTCGACGGGGACAGGAACACCCTCTCCGCGATAGAGGCCGAGTGCGCCAAGAGGGGGGCGAAAATCGGCGGCAAATACCACTGGGTCTTCTCTGTCTGCTACATATTCGAGAAGAACGACGGCAGGTACGACTGGAAGACGAGGGCGGAGCTCAAGTGGCTGCTCGGAGCGGCGTGGCACTACCTTGAGCCGGTGTTCAACGAGGCGCTCCTGTAGATGGCTATGGCGGCGACAAGGAAGATTCTGCTCTCCAGGCTGGAGACCCTCAGGGACGACTTCCTGCAGCGGTTCGGGGAGACGGAGGACAACGAGAGGTTCATAGAGGACCTCAGGAATTTCTCGGACTCGATGACAAGCGGGGAGGACTATGGAATAAGGAGCGGAAGCTTCTCCGGGCTGCTTGAGACCCTCAAGAGCGGACTCCGGGGGAACAGGTTCGTCCTCGAATTCGAATTCTCCAGCGTCCTGATACAGATAATGGCCCTCGAAAGGATTCTCGCAGCGGAGCTGAGCCGGAGGCTCGGCGGACAGGGCCCGCTCGACGGCTCGCGCGAAAACGCCGTGGACAGCAGGCTCCTCGACAGAATCGAGTCGGCCACGGCGTACATGAGGACGCTCGAAAGCATGGGGCTTGAGAGCGTGGACAGGACGGCCATCGGCTGGGGTGCGGGAAAGTCGGCCGAGGGAAGCTTCACGAGGTCTGCGTTCGACCTGGTCGATAGGTACGCGGGAATGCTCTCCAGGAACGAAAGGCTCATGTCCCTCGCCGAGAGAATCGGCAGGCACTCAAGGACCCTCGCCAGGGCGGACATGAAGGCCGACGGAAGCCGGCCGGCCGTCTCCTACGACGGAATCTACAACTCGGACAACCTCAAGACGATACTCCCCTCCGAGCTTGCCCTCTACGCCGGGGGTCGTACGCGGACAGAATTTCTCAGGCGGCTAGCCGACAGGCAGGTGCTCTGCTACAGGCCGGCCCCAGACAGGAGCGCGGCCGACGGTAGCGACAAGGACAAGGGGCCCGTGATTGTCTGCCTCGACACCAGCGGCTCGATGCACGGAATCCCGGAGGCCGTGTCCAAGGCCGCAGCCCTCGCCGTGATAGGGGCCGCGGGCAGGGAGAAGAGGGCGACGCTCGTCGTGTCGTTCTCAGTGAAGTTCGAGGTGCTGAGGATATCGCATCCGGAAAAGGAGCCGGAGATGAGGAGGATAGTGGACTTCCTCTCGTCTTCGTTCCACGGGGGGACAGACATCGGGCAGGCCCTCTCGTACGCGGTCTCGGAGACCGCCGGGGGGAGGCTCAGGAACGCCGACGTCCTGACCATATCGGACTTCGTCTCGTCGGACCTTCCCGCGCAGGCCGTGGGAGAAATCCGGGCCGCGAAGAGGAGGGGGACTAGGTTCTTCGCCATCTCCATAGGCGACAGGGGCAGGACGTCGATTCTCATGAACATGGACGAGACCCTCGTGCTGAACAGGGAGGGCTTGAGATGATGAGGTCGAAGAGGTTCCGGGCGGCCGCATTCGCTTTCGCGCTCGCCGTGGCTGCATCCTCGTGCAGGGGCGCGGGCGGGCGGGCGGGCTACGCCGAGGCTCCTGACGCCGCAAAGCCGCTCCCGGCTGCGGAGAAGAAGGAGTCTCGGGGAAAGAACAAGTCCGTGGACGGCGTGACGTTCTCGAAGAACGGAAAGGTGCTTGTCTCCTATCCGACCACGAAGGGCGACGCGAACTATCTGGTCCCCTCGACGGTCGAGGAGATCGCCGACGGCGCGTTCTCCGGGAACGCCAGCCTGAAGACGCTCGTCCTTCCCTACTCCGTCAGGAAAATAGGCAGGGCGGCTTTCGAGAACTGCGTCTCCCTCGTTTCGATTGAAATCCCCGACGGGGTGGTGGAGCTGGGGGAGGCCTTCATGGCCGGCTGCGCCTCTCTCAGGGAATGCAGGCTCCCAGAGTCCCTTGAGGAAATTCCGGCAGGGGCGTTCATGGGCTGCACCTCGCTGGAGGCGGCCGTATTCACGAAGGGCACGAGGAGAATCGGACAGTCGGCGTTCGAGGGCTGCTCGTCGCTGGAGAGAGCCGAAATCCCGCCGGAGGTCGCAGAAATCCCTATGAAGGCGTTCTACGGCTGCTCGTCGCTCAAGAGCGTGCGCCTCGGAAGTGGAATCTCGGTTCTGGAGCCGTACTCCTTCGCCGAGACTGGACTCGTCACCGTGGAAATCCCTGCGGCCCTCACAAGGATAGGGGAGTGCGCCTTCAACGACTGCCACTCTCTCCTCGCCATAAACGTGTCGCCGGACAACCCGAGCTACAGGAGCGACGAGGGGATTCTGCTCTCGAAGAACGGCTCCTCCCTCCACGCGTATCCCGCCGGGAAGCCGGCCAGGAATTTCTCCATCCCCATATTCATAACGAGGATAGAGCCGTCGGCCTTCCATGGGAACAGGCGGCTCGAGTCCGTGGAGATACCTGCCGGGGTCAAGGAGATAAGCTACGACGCCTTCGCCGAGTGCGCCGGTCTCCAGTCGATATCGATTTCAGGCTCCGTGAGGAGCATAAAGGCCGGCGCCTTCTCCGGCTGCGTGTCGCTGAGGACGGCGGAGCTTTCGGAGGGGCTCACGGAGATTGGCGCGCTGGCCTTCGAGGACTGCCGGAGCCTTTCGGGGATATGGATTCCGTCGACCGTCAGGAGCGTCGGAAGCTCCGCGTTCAAGGGCTGCTCGTCGCTCTCCTCCATGAAGTTCGCGGCGAAGGAGGGCTGGACGCACGCCCCTCCCCCGTCGTTCGAGAGCCGGGCGGTCAAGCCCTCGGAGCTTTCGGCGGAGAACTTCGCCAGGAGCGGCGGAAAATTCTTCGAGTCGGAGATATCGAGGGCGGCCGGGGGGCAGAGTCGCTAAAGATTGGCGAATTCGCTATCATTTCAGGAAACAAACAAAAAAAACGGAGACGAACATGAAAAGAATCAGAATCATGGCCGCGGGACTGCTCATGGCGGGTGTCTGCGGAGCCATCAACGCGCAGTCGGGCATCGAAAAGGCCGGCGGCGAGGCTGCGGCGATAGAGTCGGGAGATGCGGAGTCTGCCGGCCTCGACAAGAGCGCGGAAAGCTCCGAGCTGACGGCCGCCGACGGCGGACAGGCGAGCCTGGACAAGCAGTACGTCGAGGCGCACAAGGTCGAAATCAGGAGCGGAACCTTCTCCTCGACCGTCGAGGCCCTTCCGGAGTGCCTGGAGCTCCTCAACAAGGGCGCAAACATCAGCGTGGCGATAACCGACAAGTCGCCGGATTTGGCCGCGCTCTCGTCCTGCCTCGACGGATACAACACGACGCTCGACCTGTCCGCCTGCACCGGCCTCAAGGAGATACCGGCCAAGGCTTTCTACCTCAAAAGCAACATCAAGGCGGTCGTCCTCCCAGCCAGCATAGAGAAAATCGGGGAGAAGTCGTTCAGCAGGACGTCCATCGAGGAAATCGAAATCCCTTCGGCGACAAAGGAAATCGGGGACTTCGCCTTCGCCGGGACGAAAATCAGGGAGGCGAACATCCCTTCCGGCGTGACCAGCTACGGTGTCGGAGCCTTCGCGGAGAACGGCTCCCTCAGGGCAGTCAACGCGGACGCGAGCAGCTCCATCCTCAAGAGCGAGGACGGCGTCCTCTTCACAAGGGACGGGCTTACGCTCGTGGCGTATCCGGCCGGAAAGGAGGGCGACTCGTACGAGATACCGGCTTCCGTAATTTCGATAGGAACGGAGGCGTTCGCCTACAACGTGAAGATAAAGAGCGTCAAGCTCCCCTCGACCCTCGTCAGAATCTGCGGATACGCGTTCAAGGGCTGCTCTTCAATCAGCGAAATCGAGCTTCCCGCAACCCTCGTGTCCATCGGGCAGGACGCGTTCGACGGGACCTCGCTCAAGTCGCTCACGATTCCGAAGGCGACCGTCGCGCTCGGAAAGAACCCCTTCAACAGCTGCAGCAGCCTTTCGGAGATAAACGTCGAGGACGGAAACCTCGTGTACAAGAGCGAGGACGGAGTCCTCTACTCGAACGGCGGAAACCTCGTCCGCTTCCCGTGCGCCAAGGAGGCCGGAGACTTCGCGGTGCCGCAGGACATCGCCGAAATCGAGCCGTACGCGTTCGAGAACGTAAAGTCGCTCACGTCCGTGACCCTCGCTGGCGGAACCAGGATTATCGACAAGTACGCCTTCAAGAACTGCTCATCGCTCAAGAGGCTCGAATCCGCCGAATCCCTCGTGAAAATCGGCAGGCAGGCCTTCTACGGCTGCCCGGTCGAGAACCTCCCGGACTACTACGTCGGAACCGTGGACAGCTACGTTCCGAACGCGGTCGACGCGAAGTGACGGATTGACCGCTGATTGAACGCGGATTGAACGGCGCATGAAAAAGGCCCTCCATTCAGTCCCCGAAAGGGGCTGCTTGGAAGGGCCTTCTTCTTTTCAGAACGAGACCTGTCCGTCGTCGCCTACCGATATGACCGACTTGCAGTTCGAGCAGCGGAAGCGGCCGCTCTTCTTCGCGACCAGCGTCTTCTCGCAGATTGGGCACTTGAACGAGAGCGGGAAGACTGCCTTCTTCGGGTCTCCGCCACCCCTCAGGAAAAAGTTCGCGTCCATCGCGTCGTTCGCTATGCAGAAGAGCCTGTTGAAGCCGAGAAGCTGGAAGACCTCCAGGACCTTCGGCTGCAGGTCGGTGAACACGAAGAGCCCCCCCTTCTGCTGGAACTTCTGGTGGGCGGTGACGAACGCCCCAAGTCCAGAGGAAGACACGTACTCCAGGGAGGAGCACCTGAAAACCAGCTTGACGAAGCCGTATTCGAGTATCTTGTCCAGCCTTCCCTGGAAGAATTCCGCGTTGTAGGTGTCTATCCTGCCCTTCAAGAAAACGTGGAGCACGTTCCTCATCTCGGTGTCCCTCGAAAGCGTCAATCGCAGGTCCTTGTCCCACCTGTCGTTGAAATTCGGTATTACGACTATGTTGTCTTCCATGTCATTTTCTCCAGATGATTCTTTTGTTGTTTCCTTAGATTATACGTCATTTTCAGTTTCGGTGGAAATCTGTGGCGGGACTGAAAAAATTTCCTGAGACCGTTCCTTTTTTGACAAGAAAGCCGATTCGTATGTAAACTGTAAAACACCCTTTAAAAAATGGAGTTTTTAGAGATTCCCCTTGATGGGAAAAAAGGTAGTTCGCAATGAAGAAATTCGTCATCTCCGTCATATTCGGGCTTCTGGCGGGACTCGCCTGCATGTCCGCATCCCTCGCAGTCTGCGTTCCGCTTCTGCTTCTTTCCAAGTTCGGCCTGGTCGAGCTCTTCACGGGCGGCTCCGTGGACTTCCGCGCCGCAGCCGCGTGCGTGCTGGAAAATTCCGCGTTCCCGTCGCTCGGCCCGGCCTCGCTCTTCGCCATCGCGCTCCAGTCGCTCCTCTGCGTGGGCTCGGGCGTCCTGGCGTTCGTCTTCATGAGGGCCGTCCTCAAAGTCCACCTCCCGAACGAGGCCTATTTCAGGCACCTCTACGAGGCCGTGTTCGCGGTCCTCTTCGTAGTCCCGGAGGCGGTCGTGGTCCTCTCGGTGCTGTTCGGCTTCCCGGCCTCCGCCGCGGTCGCTGTGGTGTCCGCCGTGTCGGTCCTGGTCACGGCATTCTCTGTCGCCCTGTCCGTGAAGGTCCTTCCCGACTTGATGAGGAACGGGAACAGAAGGGACATCCTCAAGGAGGCGTGAGAAAGATGCTCAGTGTTTTAAAAAAGTTGTTCGCGCTTTCCCTGGCCTTCGCCCCGCTTTCATCCGCCGCCTCGGCCGCCGGGCCTTCGAAGTCCGTCGAGGCGCCCGTGGAGGACCTGAGGCTCGCGAGGCAGGGCAGGATAGTCGTGCTCGTGGTCGACATCTCCCAGAGCATAGAGGGGCAGATAGACGAAATCGTGGACGGGCTCTGCAACGAAATCGTGGACAAGAAGCTGGAATCCGGCGACTACTGCGTGGTGGTTCCCCTCGGCGACGGCAGGAACTCGGACAGGGCCGACTCTTTCGGAGTGCGCTTCAGCACGGACAAGGACAAGATAAAGGCCTACCTCAGAAGCATAAAGACGTGGATGAAGACGAACCTCGACACGGACATCGGAGCCGCGATGAGGAAGACGTTCGACTACATAAACCTCATAAATTCGGAGAACACGGGCGAGATGTACGCCCCCCAGGTCATCTTCATAACGGACGGAGAGATTTTCCACAGCAGGAACAGCCCTGCCCCCCTCCGCTACGAGAGTCCCGACGCAATCTTCGAGGACCCGGCCATGGACCCGGAGCGCAACTCGTACGACAACTGGTGGTTCCTCGGAATAGAGAACGAGGGGGTCCCCCTCGAGCACATAAAGAGCATCGCCAAGCGGGTGGACGCGTACCCGGAGCGGTACAAGGTGCTCAAGGACATGGGCCAGTTCGGCGCGATGTTCGACGAGTGGGTCAGGAACATCCCCGAGCCGGTCCTTCCTCCCGAGGGCGCGATAAAATTCTCCGACCTCTGCTTCGGCGGCAGGGCGCTGAGCACGGAGGACGGCAAGTTCACGGTGGTTCCCAACGACGCGTCGAAGTTCACATGGAAGATAAGCAGCGGCTACAAGGAGCGGATGGATGCGGTCCTCAGCCTCAAGTCGGTCAGGGCTGTCTTCCAGAGCGGAGCGGACGTCCTGGAGTTCGACATGGTCCCGGAGGCCGGGAACATCGAGCTTCCGCCGCTCGCAGAGCGCGTCTCGGAGCTGAACTTCAAGCTCCCGGACGGGCTAAGGGGCCGGGGGACGCTGAAGCTGGACGTGGTCTCCGAGCTCAGCGCGTCGTCGAAGACCGCCTCCGTGGAGATTCCCGAGTGGAAGTGCTTCGTCGAGTTCAAGTCGCCGAACGAAATCCTCTTCGACAGGCTAAAGATTCCTGCCGCGGCCGTCATCGCGCTCCTCGCCGCAGCAGCGCTCCGGGCGTTCGCGAAAGCCCGCGCCGCGGTGAAGGTCAGGCTGGAGGTCGTCGGAAAGCCCAGCGGCCGCGCGCGCGCGTACTCGATGAGAATCGGGCGGAAGGCGGAATTCGGCTCGAAGGCGAGCCTTCCGTTCAGGCTCGAGGGGCCGAACATTCCGCCGGTCGTCGGAACGCTGGAGCGCACGGGCGGCAAGTCGTTCAGGATAATCCCGAGGGACGCGTCCGTGTTCGCCGAAGGGCAGGATAAGGTTCTCGGAGACTACAGGCTCGGAACGACAGTGAAGCTCGTCATGAAAGACAGAAGCTCGATTCAGATAAAATTCAGATAGCGGGGTGTCCTTATGTTTTTGAAAGGTTTGCTTTTTTGGGGATTCCTGGTCCTCGTTCTTTCCGCGCTGGCTTTCGCGTTCTACAAGTACCTCACATCGGTCGCGAGGTACGAGTCGAGGAAGAGGGAGATTGCGCTTGGGGCGGCCTGCATCGTCCTGTCGGCGGCGTCCGTCCTCTTCCTTCCGGCCTTCCTTTTCGGAGCGGGCGGCAGCGTGGCGAAAATCGCCGAGTCCATACAGGAGTCGGTGGCGGCGGCGGCGGGTGACGCCTTCATGAAGGAAGGGAAAGGCCACTGCAGGTCGGCCGTGGACGCTCTGATGGAAAGCCACGCCCCAGACCCCGGCAGCTCAGGCGGGCAGTTCGACACGGTGGCTGTGGCGGAGAAAATGCCGCAAGGCGCCGGCGGAATGCCCACGGAGACGGAGCTCATCGAGGAGGGGATAGAATCCGCGCTGAAGTTCGCGGAGAGGGATTTGTCCAGGGGCGGGACGTTCCGGCAGGCTCTCGGCTCTGCCGCCGCCGACCTCATGAACAGCGGGCTCATGCTCGAAGTCAAGGATGCGGAGCTGAAGGAAGAGCTGGACAAGTGGGTCTCGGAGATGTTCAGGCCGTTCGGGGACGAGGCGAAGGGGGCGTTCAGGGAGGGCGAAAAAATCGACCCCTCGATGGAGAGGATGTTCGGCGGCGTCGTGGAGGCGACCCCGTTCGAGGAAGTCACAGGGGTGCCCGACGGCGCGGGCGCGTGGAAGGCGGTAGAGGCCGGGGGGAAGATATCGAGGCTGCTCCCGAAATTCTTCGTTTTCCTGGCGGCCTCGGCGTCGCTCTCGTTCCTCGCGCTCTTCGCCGCGGTGATGCTGTGCCTGAGGGAGCCGGAGGAGAGCGGAGAGCGGACGTTCGAGAAGAGGCACATCTTCGAATACCAGCAGCAGATATTCGAAGAGATGAACAGAGAGAAAAAATAGAAAATCGGAAACGACAAAAAACAGAGGAGAAACAGCATGTCAAAATTTCAGCCGACAGTCGTCATAGGAATAGGGGGAACGGGAAAGAGAATCCTGCTTTCGCTGAAGAAGATGATAGTGGAGAATTCGCCCAACGGAATGGCGGACTTCCCGGTCCTCAAGCTGTTCAGCGTGGACACGGACACCAGGGTCGGGACAGTGAAGTCCGAGCTGAAGACGATAACCGAGGATTTGGGGCTCGACCCGAACACGGAGATGTTCAGCCTCGGCGGCGACGGAATAACGAAGGAGCCCGACCTGGAGTCCTACCCGGCCATAAGCGGCTGGTTCCCGAAATCCAAGAGCTACATGCTCGATCCGGCCTCATTGTCGTCGGGCGCCAGCCAGGTGAAGCCCGTGGGGCGATTCTCGTTCGCGTGGAACGAAGAGTCTCTCGAAAAGCGGATGTTCGAGCTGTTCAGCGACATCGTGGACACGGCGAAGGCGAAGAAGTTCGGGATAGGAGAGAGCAACCTCTCCAAGTTCACCAACGTCTTCATCTGCGGCTCGCTCGCGGGGGGGACTGGCTCCGGCATCTTCCTCGACACGGCCTATCTCGTCAGGTCGGTGGCGGCCCAGCTCGGAATGGTCGTGGAGACATACGGAATGCTCGCCCTGGCCTCGATATTCGACTCGATAAGCGGCGACATAAAGCTCAAGCCCAACTGCTACGCGTCCCTCATGGAACTCGACCACTTCATGAACAGGGACAACTTCAAGAACAGCCACAGGAAGTTCTTCGCGGCCTACAGGAACAAGGACAAGGACTTCGGGAGCGCGGCGTACAACAGCCCGTTCGACTATCCCTACATATTCGACAAGACGAACGAAGGCGGCCTCGCCCTCGGCTCCCAGAAGGATTTCAGCGAGATGGTCGCGAGGTTCATCTACCTGCTCACGGGAAGCGCGGTGTCGCTGTCGGGCAGGGGCGGCGAAAACCCGGAGAGCGGCGACGTCGCGGGCAGGTGGCAGTCAATCAGCAACAACATAAACCTCGAAGTGGACAAGAACGACAGCCTGAAGGGCAAGCCGATAAAATACAGGAGCATGGGCGCGTTCGCCCTCGTCTACCCGAGGCGGAAGATAACCCAGGCCTGCGCCTACAAGCTCGCATCCGACTACCTCAAAGTCGTCCTCGACACCTCCTACCAGAAGACACCCGAAATCGACAACCTCGTCGAGAGGTTCCTCAACGACTCCAAGACGAACCCCGACAACGGCCTGCTCGAAGAAGCGTTCGACCTGTTCAGAAGCTCCTCGGACGACAGTGCGGCCTCCTCGTTCAAGGGCTACGTGGAGGAGACCACCGAAGCGAAGATTTCGGAGTGCGAGGAGGCGGACAAGAAGGACATCGAGGACCTCGTCAGGCGGTTCAAGGAGGACATGGACAAGGAGCTCTTGAAATACCGCGCCCAGAACTCGTCGAGGGCGAAGGCCGTGAGGGACGGCTTCGTCGGCGCGCTCGACGGCAGGCTGAAGACATTCGTCGACCTCAAAATGGAGGAGGATACCGCAAACCCGTTCCCCGACGGAGGAAAGAGGATGGTCAGGGGCTCCCTCGCCAGGGCGGGCGACTTCCTGCTCGCGCTCAGGCAGAAATTAACCGACGCGGCCGAGAAGTACAGGAAGAAGGAGGAGGACTCCAGGGAGCTTTCCAGGAGCCTCGAGGACGAATACGAAATCAAGATGGACGAGCTTAGGGAGGCCGTCAACTCGTTCCTTCCGAGCAAGACGAAGATAAGGGAGAGGCTGGAGGGCGTCCTCCGGGCCTGCGGCGACTACATCGCGGCGAAGAGCGAGAACTTCGTCTCGGCGTGGATAAGGCAGCTCCTCAACGAGATAACCGAGAACAACATGCACATAGCGGACGGAATCCTCAAGACCATCGACGAGAAGAGCCTGAACGTGAAGAACGGACTGAGCAAGCTCAGGCGGATTCAGGCGGAGGTCGAGGACTACATCTACAAGAGCAGGGGCGGCTCATCCGTAGAATTCTGCGAGGTGATATTCGACTACAAGACCGACGTGGAGGAGACGTACGCGAGGGTGATGGCCGATTCGGGGGAGAATCTGATATACGAGAACCTCTCGGAGGCGCTCAAGTCGCCGGAGGGCTTCGGGGAGGCGTACGAGAAGCTCGGAGCGGCGCTTCCTGAGCCGAGAATCCTTGCGGTTCTCCTGAGGAACACGGAGGAGCCATTCTTCGGCCCGGTCTCGGAAGTGGACATCTCGGACAGGATTCTCGGAAGGGAGGACATCCTCGCGAACCTGAGGAGCGGCACGTACACGAGCAACGCGAAAGTCTACGTCAGGCTGAACGACGAGATGAGCAAGGCCGGCCTTCCGTCGAGGGGCAAGGAAGTCTTCTGCGTGACAATCCCGAACGAGGTGGAGTACGAGAAGAACTGCAGGGATCTTCGGCAGAGAAGCACGGGCGTGAACCACGTCTGTCCGTTCGAGCCGGGCGGGGACAAGGCGAACGCGGAGGAGAGGTGCCCGAGGGAGGGGAAGTGCCTCAAGGCCATGCTCCTCAGGGGCGCGGGAACCGACCTCGAGATAATCCCGTCGGACAACAAGTCGGAGATAAACATCTTCAAGACGACTGCGGGCTTCCCGCTCAGGGCGGTCACGACAGTGGCGGGCCCCTACAAGGAGGCCTACGAGAAGCAGGTTCAGGCGAACAGGGCGGAGAGCGAGTGGACCAAGTCGCAGAAAGAGGAGAGCCTGCACATGTTCGGGCCGGTGAAGTTCTCCGACCTCGATGCGCCCGCGGTGAAGCTGAATGACGTGAAGGAGGGCTTCAAGCGGAAGCTCCTTCTGGCGTACGCCCTCGAAAGGCTCTCGATAGAGCGGCTCTCCGTCAAATTCCTCACCCAGCGCGCCTTCGTGGCCAACAAGAGGGACTTCGACTGCGACCTCGGCCGCTCATTCGAGGAGGCGTCGGAGCTTTCGGAGAGCATCAGAATCGACGAAATGGAGAAGGTCGGGGAAGTGGAGGCTGGGGTCGCCTACGAGCTCGGGCTTTTCAGGACGGAGGAGGAGATGGCGAGGCTCTACGAGCTTCTCAAGGAGGCCTACGACAGACTCTCGGCGGAGCGTCCCGAAGGAATGAGCGACGGCGACGTCGAAATCCTCGACAAGCTGTCGATGGAGCTATGCAAAAAGCACGTCAACCTGAACACCTTCGACCCTACGAAGAACCGCCACATGCAGGCGAAAGACGAGAAGAAGGGGACCGCGGCTCCGCCTCCTCCTCCGCCGCCTCCGCCTGCCGCGCCTTCCACGCTTCCGCCGCCCGTCGTCGAGCGGAGCCGTTCGTACAATCTTTCCATCAACAAAAAGTCGTACGGGCCGTACACGGTGGAGACCCTCAGGGGCTACGTCTCGGAGGGAAGGTTCGCGCCGCAAACCCTCGTCTGGAGCCCAGGCTTCCCAGGCTGGGTTCCGGCCTCGGACGTGCCGGAGCTAGCCGCCCTCTTCGCGCCGCCTCCGCCGCCCGGAACGCCGCCGGAGCCTCCGGCACCGCCTCCAGTCGCGTGAGAAGCCCTGAGCGCAAGGACAATTGAGGGATTTTTATATGAAAGATGTCATTCTCGTAGGTCTTGGCGAATTCGGAGCCAGGACCGTGGAAACGTTCAACAACATACTCGACGAGCGTAAATACCAGATGCCGAAGGAGCTTGTGGACAAGGTCCGCGTGCACGGCTTCGTGTTCAAGGGCGACAAGTCCTTCAACTACACCGAGGTCTCCGACCGGATACTCGGAAAACTGGTGGACACCGAGACGCACAAGTTCAACGGCAAATTCTCCTACGTGTTCGTGGGCGACATCTCCGAGGGCATAACGGCCAAGTACGGCTTCGTGTACTCCATGCTCCCCTCGATATTCGACCAGAACAAAATCGCCATGAAGGACAAGGACAGCGTCCTCGGCTTCTTCACGTTCTCAAGCATGCTCGGCCGGCAGATAGCCTGCGGCGACGAAAAACTCCGCGCCATGTCGTCGTTCTTCAGGCAGTTTTCGCGGGCGGCGGAGAGCCACTCCTACACGCCGCCGTTCAAGGACAAGAGCGGGAAGCCCCTGCGCGAGGTCAGCTGCGCGCTCGGCCCCCTCTCGAGGAACTACATCGTGGCGACGCCGGGCGACCAGGACGCCGTGACGACTATGACGAGCCAGGTGTTCGCCGAGAGGATTTTCTACGAGCTCTTCTACCTCTCGGAGAGCTACAAGAAACTCGCGGGGGAGCTGCAGCCCAAGCGATTCGCGTCCCCTGAAAGCGTCTTCTCCACGTTCTCAATGATACAGATATCGCGCATCGCGGAGCTGCAGAAGTACTTCCTAAAGTGCACGCTGGAGGACCGGGTGACCGACTTCCTTTTGAGGGACGGACTTTCCGGGACCCACCTGGAGGAATTCGAGGACAACTTCTTCAGGACGATGGACATCCCCACGGACGGGGAATTCCCGATAGAGACCGCGGTGGAGATATTCATGAGGAACCGGAAGGGCGACGTCACGAGGCTCTTCCCGAGCTACATCGGCCGCGTTAGGAACGACTTCAGGGACTACGTGGAGGACTGCAGGAGGAAGATAGACGAGACGGTCTCCAAGCTGAAGCCTTACTACGACGCGTTCGCCACGGAAGAGATAGAAACCATGCTGGACACCCTCGAGAAGGGACTGACGAACATGTTCAGAATCGACGGCCTCAAGGGCAACATCAACACGTACATAAAGTACGTGGAGGATTTGGCCGCCAAGTTCGACGGCTGGAAGGACAGCCTCAGGCGCGTCGTGGACGAAGCGGAGGAGATTCGGATAGAGGACAGCATAAAGGCCGTGGAGGAGAGGGTCGCGGCCCTCCAGTCGTCCGCGCTCTACAAGATACCGCTCTTCATCCCGGTCAGGCGGATGCTCATCGAGAGCGCGATACTCTCCCTTCCGCTCAAGGAATACCTCAGGAGCCTCATAAAGAGGAACATCGCCATGTCCTTCCTCGTCCAGTGGAGCGACGAGGGGCCGAATTCCAGGAACCCCACGGGAATCTGCAGGGAGCTTTCGGAAGACCTCAGGCAGATGAGGAGGAGGCTGGAGGAGAAGAGGAGCCAGTCGAAAATCAAGCGGGACTTCATAAGGAAACTTCCGAGCTTCTACTACATAATCTCGCAGATGGGGCAGGAGGAGTATGAGGGGCTTCTGGACAGGATAGAGAGCCGCAACTTCGGGCCGGCCAGGATTTCGGACATAGAGAGGGCCGCGAAGAACCTCTTCAACAACTGGACGAAGTCCCCGGACGGTGAGCCGAAGGACAGGCAGGAAATCACGAAGGACCCAACGGGCTTCATAAAGCACGTCGACACGTTCATGGACGGCGAGTGCAGGAGCAGATTCGGCGAGATAGAGCCGATGTCGGAATCCTTCCACGCCTTCGCGGGCTCCGCCGTCGAGAAGATGCTCACCCTCTCGGAGCAGCTCTCGAAAGGCTCCTTCTTCACGGAGGACACCACGAACTACCTCGAGGACAGGAAGATTCTCGTCCGGCCGGAGGCGCAGGGCGATTCCGACGAGCTTTGCGTCCTCCTCGACGACCTTGGCGACATCGACGACAAGGAGGACGTCAGGAACGAGTTCACGCTCGGGTCCGTGGCGTACTTCCACGACCACCTCTACATGGACTACAGGAAACTGCAGCAGTACGAGAGCCTCTTCAAGGAATTCGACGGCTGCGGGGACGAGCCGCTGTCCTTCGTCGACGCGGAAGAGGCGGCCGCCACAGGCGCGCGCGGCGCGGGGACGGAGGCTGGGGACGACGAGCTTGACACGGCCGCGGAGTACAAGAGGGCGGCTCTCCTCGACTACATGACGGGGGAGATGCGGCGGGAGCTCTACAACAGGACGTTCGCCGCGCGCGGAGCCAGACTCGACGGGGAGCCCACGGCAACGCAGGTGAACGCGCTCGCCATCGCACTCACGATGGACGAAGTGTTCTCGACGATGGACCGGGACGCTCTCCAGGACTACGCGCGCGACATGGAGATAAAGCCGAGGAACCTTCCAACGGCCGCGGAGCAGATAGAGTCGATAAAGCTGCACGTCGAAAGGGAAGCGAAAGGCCGATAGGAGCCTACAGAAAGAAGCCTACAACCTACAACGGAGAAGAAAATGGAATACTTGCTTGGAATAGACTTGGGGACGACGAACTGCACGGTCACCGCCGTGGACGAGTACGGGAACCTCAGGGTCATACCGAATTCGGAGGGGAACAGGATAACGCCCTCCGCCGTCTACTTTGAAAAGGAGGAGAACCACTACCTCGTGGGGCAGAAGGCGAAGGACAGGGCCGCGAGCGACCCGGAGCACAGGCTCGTGACGCTCGTCAAGCGCGAGATGGGAAAGAGCCGCGAGCAGATAAGGTACAACAGGCTCAAGAGGAGGCCGGAGCCGTACATCTTCTGGGGAAGGGAATTCTCGCCGGCGGAGGTCTCGTCGAAAATCCTCGCGCAGTTGAAGAAGGACGCGGAGAGGGAGCTCGGGCAGCCGGTCTCAAAGGCGATAATCACCTGTCCGGCCTATTTCGGCCAGAACGAGAAGGAGGCCACGAGGAAGGCGGGGGAATACGCAAACCTCGACGTCATCTCGATTCTTCCGGAGCCCACGGCGGCCGCGCTCGCCTATGTGAACGGAATGAAGAGCCAGAAGCCGGTCGAGCGCATCTTCGTGTTCGACCTCGGAGGCGGGACGTTCGACGTGACGATTCTCGAAGTCGCGAACGGTGACAAAAAGAACATAGAGGCGAAGAGGTGCGACGGAGACTCCAGGCTCGGAGGGGCGGACTGGGACGAGACGATAGTGAACTACATGGTGAACCGCTTCTACTCGGTGAACAAGGTGAACCTGCTCTACGAGGAGGGGGAGGCCAGGGACGCGGCATACGGACGGCTCACGCTCGACGCGGAGAGGCTCAAGAAGGAGCTTTCCGCCCCCGGCGCGAAGACCGCCTCCATGACGATGAGCTACGGCGGCGCGACCCTCACCGAGGAGTTCACCGTGGAGAAGTACGCGGAGATAACAAGCAGGCTCAACGAACAGTGCAGGCTCTACTGCGTGAACCTCCTTGAGGACGCGGGACTCGGCTGGGGCGACGTCGACAGGATCCTCATGGTCGGGAGCATGAGCAACTGCCTTTTCCTGCAGAGGATGCTCAGGGAGTGGAGCGGCAAGGACACGAATTTCGGAATCGTGGACCCGAAGACCTGCGTTTCCACAGGGGCCGCCATAATGGCCCACCTCCTCTGCCACCCGGACGGAGCGAAGAGCCAGGCGGACAACCAGAATCAAACAGACGCGGCGCAGGACGTGGAGGGCGGAATCTTCCTCGGCGGCGACGAAGGCTCCGTGGACGCGGGATTCGACTCGGAAAGGCTCGGAGTGGGCGTGCTCCCGGCCTCGATACGGCTGAGCGCGTTCGACAGGAACGGGAATCCGCTCGCCTACAGGATGCTAGAGAAGAACAGGCCCTATCCCTGCGAGTTCAAGCAGAAATTTCCCGTGAAGTCGCCGAACCAGACGACCGTGAACGTGACGGTGCTGGAGGGCGAGGACGACAACCCGGATTACTGCCGGGCGATAGGCACTTCAAAGCTTCCGCTAGACGGAGCGCACGACAGGAACGACCTCGTGGAGGTCTCGTTCAGCGTGGACACGAACGGAATCCTTCAGGTCTACGCCGTCGACTTGAAGAGCGGCAGGCGGATAGACGTTGAGATGGAAAGGGACGACGGATTCAACGAGACTGCCGAGTCTGTCAAAAAGGCGGCCGAGGACGCCGCCGTGTTCGACGTGTTCCTCGGCTGACGGAGAATCGGGGGGGGGAAAAAATCTGTCAGACCACGAACTGGTCTATCTGCTCCCCGATTTCCTTTATCGTCCCCTTCAGGTTCCCGGAAATCGACTTCAAATATTCCCCGGTCTCGTTTATCTTCTCCGCGCCGATGGACATCTCGTTCATGCTTCCGAGCATGGCCTGGGTCGAGTCCTGCAGGTTCTTCACCTCCCTGAGAATCATCTTGTTCCCCTCGGCCATCTCCCTTGAAGCGTTCCTCACCTCGTCGGTGCTGTCGTTCATCGAGCGGAGCGCGTCCGTTATCTGCCTTGAGCCTTCGTTCTGCTCCTCCATCGCCGACTTCATCTGGTGGACGAGCTGGTCGGTCTCCGCTATCTGCTCCGAGACCGACGAGAGGATGCCGCTGGACTCCGTTGACGCGCTCACCACGTCGTCTATCGAGTTCCGTATCTCCTTGAGCTGGGAGTTGATTGTCTTCGACTGCATTGAGGAGGTCTCCGAGAGCTTCCTTATCTCGTCGGCGACGACGGAGAAGCCTCGGCCTGCCGCGCCCGCGTGCGCCGCCTCGATCGCCGCGTTCATGGCGAGCATGTTCGTCTGGCTCGCGATCGACGCTATCGTCTTGTTCGCCTCCTCGAGCGTCCTCGACTGCTCCTCGATTCTCTGGATTTTCTCGTTCACGCTCCCCTGCTTCTCGAAGCCGGCCTTGGCGTTCTTGTGCAGGCTCGTGAAAGACTCCGCCATCTTCTCCATCGACTTGCTCACCGACGATATGTTCCCTATCATCTGCTCCACTGCCGCCGACGCCTGGCTCACGCCCGAGGACTGGTTCTGAATCATGCTCTCCAGGGAGGAGATGTTCGACGCTATCTCGTTCACCGCGCCCGCCGTCTGGCTCACGCTCTGGCTCTGCCCGGATATCTGCCTGTGCATGCTCTCGATGTTGGCCAGAATCTCCGTTATCGCGCTCGCCGTGTCCTGCGTGCTGTAGTCCAGCTCGTTCCCGGCGTTCCCCAACACGACGTTAGAGTTCTTTATTCTGGCTATTATCGACTGGAGCTTCTCCGCGAAGGTGTTGAAGCCCTCCACCACGGAGCCGATTTCGTCCCTCGTCTCCACCTCTATCCTCTGCGTCAGATCCGCGCTTCCGGTGGCTATCTCGTGAATCGAATTCTCGACCCTCTTGAGCGGCTTGAGGCTGAACGAGAGCATGACGAGGCAGAGGACGACCGAAACCGCCACGCTCACAGCCAGTATCGCGACTATGACAAACGAGAGCCTTGTAAGGCCGCCGAAGTAGTCCTCGTACGGAGCCGCGCAGAACACCGCCCAGTCGCAGTTCTCGCCGACCGGCTGGAACGCGCACGTCATCATCTTGCGGCTTTCGGGGTCCCTGTATGTCTCGCCTCCCTTCTTCCCCGAGCGGACGAGGGCCGTCACTTCCGAAAGGTCGCCGCCGCTTTTCCCGTCGGGCAGCGAGAACCTCTCCTCTCCGCCGAAGAACTGCCCGATTACGGCGCCGCTCTTCATGTTCAGGACGACTGGATGGGAGCCCTTGCCCACCTGCATCACGGACACAATCTGCGAGAGCCTGTCCCCGAACACGATGGCGGCGAGCACCCCCACGGGCACGTGGTGCCTGTTGAAGACCGGGACCGCGTAGTACATGAGCGTCTGTCCCGCGCTCTCGTCGTAGACCGGGTCGGAGACCACCTGCCTTCCCGACATCGCCTCGGCGAAGAATTTCTCGCCGGAGAAGTTCCCGCGCTTTCCGTCGAGCGTCACGGTGTTCCCGTCCCTGTCGTAGTAGTTCACGTTCTTGAACTTCGTGAGGTTCCTTCTCGCTATGGACATGACGGCCTCGTTCTTCTCTTCCGGGGAGACGTCCGGGTCCTTCATGAACGGCTGGGTCGCAAGGGAGTTCAGCATGTTGAAGTTGTTGTCGTTCACCGAGTAGATTTCCGTGGCCGTCTTGGCCGCGACGTTCGCGAGGTTCTCGTGGACGGCCGCCGATATGACGTCCCTCGCTATCAAGTGGGACGCCGTCCCGATTGTCGAGGTCGACACGACGACTATCAGGAGCAGCACTACCAGCAATTTTGTCTTGAGGCTTCGGTTCTGCATCTCTCTCCCCCTTCTATTCCTTTTCCTTCTCGGCCCTGTACTGCTCGTTCACCTCGGAAAGCACCGCCGTGCCGCCGCCCTTGTTCCACTTGTCGAAGGCGTCCTGCAGCCCGGCCTCGTTTATCTCCCCGCAGATGTACTGCGTCCTCGCGTCGGAGATTATCTTGTCGAGCTTGCCCCCCTCCTTCGCGTACGTCGGCGAATTCGCGAGGTAGGACACGGCAGGGTTGAAGACCGCCACCTTCTCGTTGTCCTTGATGACCTGGATTTCCTTCTTCTTCCTCTCGTCCTGCACCAGCGACGGCTTGGCGTTGTTCAGCACGTTCGGGATGAAGCACTGCGCCTGGTTCAGGGCGTTGTAGTCGCTGGACGTCTTCTTGTGGTCCGCCGCCCGGACTATGTTCCCGTCCTTCAGCTCGTAGTGGATTCCCTCGATGCCGTAGGCCGCCATGACGACCATCTCGTCGTCGCACATCCTGTCGAGGTAGTGGAGGCATTTCTCCGCCTGCTCCCGACTCGCGCTCTTCGTCACCACGATGAAGCCGTTGTAGCCGGACGTGGCGAGCGTGGCTCCGTTTATGCTTCCCGTGAGCGTCATCCCCGCGGCCTTTCCCGGATTCGACACCGACGGAACCTTGTTCGTCACTAGGTTGTCCCAGATTCGCCTTCCGCCGTCCATCACGTCGATGAAGACTCCGGCTTTGCCGCCTGTGACCTGCGCCTGCCACTTCTTCGACTCGCGCTCCCTCCAGTCCCGCGGAATCAAGCCTTCGCTGTAGAGCGCCCTCATCCAGTCGAGCGCGTCCTTGTAGGCCGCCGTCTGGTGCACCGGGACGATTTTTCCGTTCTCCTCAGCCCAGCCGTTTCCGCAGCCGAACCACGTCTGGATTATGTCGAACGGGCCCGTGTAGTTGCACATCGCGAGCCCCCATGTGTCGTCGATTCCGTTGCCGTCGGGGTCGCCGTAGGTGAAGGCCCTCAGCATGTCGTAGACGTCCTCCGGGGTCTTCGGCTCTGGAAGCCCCAGCCTCTCCGCCCAGTCCGTCCTGTACGAAAGCCCGTTGCGGCCGATGTCCCTCGCCTTGTAGAGCCCGACGAGCCTTCCGTTCACCTCAAGGCTCCTGCACACGTTCCTGTTCGCCTTCGAGAGGTTCGGGTACTTGGCTGAGTCCCAGATGAACTCGTTCAAGTCCCAGAAGAGCCCCTCGTTCGCGGCCTTCACGACTTCCTGGTTCATTTTGTTGACGTGCATCATCATGGGGAGCGTCTTTGGGGACTTGAGGGCCTCCGAGAATTTCCCGTCATACTGGTCGGTCGGGACGAACGTGAAGTCCACGTCCACCCCCGTCCACTCGTTCATCCTCTCTATGATTTTCCCGGCACCCTCCCCGCCGAGCGGGTTCCCGCTGGTGTCCACGAGCATGAACGAGACCTTCCCGTTTCCTGCGCCCCCTTCCGCCTGCCGATTGGACGGGCCGCACGAAGAGAGCCCAACCGCCAGAAGACCAAAAATGATTCCGTATTTCGCTTTCGACATTCACTCTGCCCCCGAATATGTGGACTTGCGGAAACCGCCCTCCTTTTCCGAGCCGGAAGGCCGTCCCCGTTTTTCGATGATAATTTGGCCGAGCGGAAAAAACCTTGATTCAAGATTCAGCTTCTAGCACAAATCCGCAACGGATTCCCATCCTGTCCACGAACCGCAAAATTATACCACGCTTTGCCTTGTTGAGAAAAAAAATCCCCCGCCGCCGGAGAAAATTCCGTGCGCGGGGGATTCGCGGCAAAAGCCGCGCGACGCTTGGTGCGGGGGGCTAATTCAACAAGTAGCCTGCTCCAGCGTTTTCTTCCGCATTCGTCTTGGCCACATCAGCTGTTACGGCGGTGTAGGTGTAGACATTCAGAGAGCTGAACAAAGTTGAATCAGTTGCGGAAATGTTGCTTGTCGAAGAAGCCTTTTCTCCAGAGTTTCCGCTTGCGTGGAGGACTGGAGTCGAATCTCCGGACGCTGCATTGAACGAGTATTTGCAGCCGGAGCCGAAATAGTTGTTCTCCGCATACACAATCGCGTTCTTTCTAGCATTGACGCAAGACTGTGAAGAATATGGAGAGCCTGACGTTGTGTAATAGTTGTTCAAAACATGAATCGTCGAATTTCTGACCATAGGCAGGCGCTGACCGCAATTCTCGAAATAGTTTCCTATCAAAGAGACAAAACGCTTCGTGTTGTCTCCGTCCGAATCAGAAGAGCCGATGAGCATTGTCTTGTCGTGGTTCTTGAAGTGGCAGTTTGAGACGGTGATGTTCGTGGAGTCACCTTTCATGTCGCAGAGACCGTCGAAAATCTGCCATTTCTCTTTCGTCGTGTTTTTCGTTTTTTCAAGAGTTATCGTGTCCTCAAAAGTGCAGTGGTCAACCCAGATGTACGAGCTGCTTCCCTGAATGCAGATGCCGTCCCACTGGGCGTTGTAGCCGTCACCTGATTCATGGTGCGGGAACGGGTCGCATGGGTCTTGAATCGTAAGATTGCGGATTATGATGTTCTTCTTGCCGTTTATTTGAATCGAACCGCCTCGGATTCCAGAGTTCTCGTCCTTTCCGATGAGTGTCGTTCCGTCTTTTGAGATCGTAACTTTAATGAGATTTCCGTATGCTGCATTCAACGTCCACAAATCAGCGTACAAAGAACTGTTCGCAGAACTTGATTTTCCATCTTCTGTAGTTGTAGAGCATGCCGCAGTATATTTATCAACCCAGTCGGCATAGTCTGAATATGTTGAAACTGTCGAGTTCACGAAAGAATCCAGCGCAGTTTGAGCCGTTGACATTGAGGTGCTTCCGCTAGACCACAATTTTCCCTCGCTCATGTCTATCATGCCGTCGATGATGATGACTCCGCCATTCGAAAGGGCAGAAAGAAGCTCTTTGCGGGTCGTCACCGTGGTTCCGCCTGTTGTCGAGAAGTCTGTGCTAAGGCTGGCGTATCCCACAGGCGTGTCCGTCAGAGAAATTGTCTTTCCAGATGCCGTTCCCGTCACTGTAACCTCACATGTCGCCTTCGCGCTGCCGTACTTGGCGGCTGCCGTGATTGTGGCTGTTCCTGCCTTTTTTGCGGTTACGACACCGTTCGAGACTGTCGCGACGCTAGTGTCGCTGGAAGTCCATTCGATTGTGTCCTTTCCGCTCGTTACCTCGCTCGCGTTCGCGATTGTGGCTGTGAGAGTCGCAGTCTTCGTAGTGGAATCGTCGCTTACATCAAGAGAGAGCTCCGTCCTGTCGAGCGTGATTGCGCTTGGATATACTTTCGCGACAGCCTCCTCCGTGCCGCTTTCCGACGAGTCGCTGTCGGAGCCGCATCCGGCCGAGAACAGCGCGAGCCCGGCGCACAGGAGAGCGGACAATATGGACGCCGCCATCCTTCCCTTCTTTGTGTTTTTCATGTTGGTTTCCTCCGTGAACACAAGTTGCTTGTCTTTTTGTCTTTGAGTTGGAAAATATAGCACAAATTCCAATTTAAAAGTCGTTTCAGCCTTCTTCACGCAATGGAAGCCGGTCCAGACCGAAAAAACCGCAAAGAAGTTTTCCGCGATTCCCTATATAATTCTCACCCTATGGAAAAATATCAGACAGAGGCGCAGAGGAGGATGGCGCAGTTCCTCCTCGCCGCCGGAATCGAATACATATACGTGCCGGAGAAGGTGGGGCAGACGACGAAGAAGTCCCCCTGCTTCTCCCTTCCAGCCCAGAGAGCCTACATCTACGAGACGGCGGACATCGTGCTGCCAAAGACCGCCTCGGCGGAGGCCAAGAGGTTCTGCTTCTCAGGAGACGGGAAATTCGCCTCGTTCTGTGAGGGCGGCGGAGAGAGGGGCTGGGCTGCGGTCCTCCGCTGCCCCTCGTGCAGGGCGATGTTCCTCGCGTCGTCGGCCGCGGACGCCTGCCCAAAGTGCGGGGAGGAGAAGTGCGGCGTGTACGCCCTCGGAAGCGACGGAATCCCGGGCTGGTTCGGCGGCCAGGGGGACGTCCTGTTCGACGAGGAGGATTTGAAGAAGAAGATAGCGTCGGTACCGAACGGCGACGGGCTCGTGGACAAGATACAGTCGGTCGCGCGCCTGCTCTCCGGGCGTCCGCGAGAGGCGGTGCTCACGAGCGAGAAGGCGAAGGAGTTCGGGAAGCTCAGCCGCTCCTACCCGAACATGGGCGAGGTGCTCCGCTACTTCCGGGCGTCGCTCGTCAGGACGAAGCTCAGGAAGAGCAAGGCGATTTCCTTCCGCCCGATACTGCTCGTGGGGAGCCCGGGCTGCGGAAAAAGCTCCTTCGCGCGGGAGCTCGGGCGCATCGTCTCCGACCGCGACCCGCTCCGCGTGGATTTGGGGAACGACGTGGCGAGCTTCACGCTCACGGGAAGCGACATGTCGTGGAGGAAGAGCAAGTGCGGCCTCGTCCTGCAGTCAATGTTCGGCGACGGAAAGGAGGGACCGCTCCGGAACCCCGTCGTCATACTCGACGAGATGGACAAGATTCCGCTGAACGGCACGCACGAGGTCGAGGGCGTCTTCTATTCGATTCTGGAGAGGGAGACCGCGTCGCACTTCAGGGACAACTACTTCGATGTCCCCGTGGACGCGTCGGGGATAAACTACATCGCGACGGCGAACAGCACCGCGAACATCCCGACCGCCATCTTGAGCCGCTTCCAGGTGTTCGAGATAAGGGACTACTCCGAGAAGGAATTCATCGACACGGTGATTCCGAATTTCTACGAGAGGTGGATAGACTTCGAGAGGATAGACAGGGACGCGGTTCCGCAGAAGCTCTCCGAGTCCATAAGGAAGATGGTCTTCTCGATATGCAGGACGGACACGAGGAAGATTTCGTCCGCGTTCGACAGGGTGCTCGAGAGGACGGGGAAGACTGACAGGGCTACCGGCAAGTTCATAGCGTTCTTCAGCGAGGAGGAGATAAAGAACGGCTGGAGGAATTTCGCGGGAAAGCCGCTCCTTCCTACCGAGCCGTTCATAATCCAGTGACTTTCTTGTCCGTCAGGCGGCCAGCCCCATCTCTTCCCTCAACCGGCTTATCGCCCTGTTGTGGACGATCCTGATTCCCTCCCTCGTGTAGCCGAGGGCCCTGCCGATTGCGGGGTAGTTGAGCGGCTCACCGCCGTCGAGCCCGTATGCCATCGTGATGACACTCTTCTCCACGCGGCCGAGCTTCCTGACGAGCTTACGGAGAAGGTCGGCGTTCGTCCTCATCAGCGCATCCTCGTCCGGGGAGACGAAAGTCCCGCTCGGCATCCTCTCCTCAAGGCTCCTGCCCCCGTCCTCCGCAGAATATTCCAGGGAGGCCGCTCTCTCGGCAGTCCTGTACAGCCCGAGCGCGGTCTTCCCCTTCATTCCGAGCGCCGCCGCGGCCTTCTCCACAGCTTTCGCCTCGTCGCCGCATTCCGTCTCCGACACCGCCTTCCTGAGCCTCTTGAGGTCCTTGAACTTTCCCTCCGGCATCGAAACGTCGAGCCCGCCCTTCGCCTCCATCGCAATCTTCTGGCAGATTCTCCTTCCGGCGTACGTGATGAACCTGGAGCAGCCGCTCCTCTTGAACTTGTCGTAGTCGAACGTCCCGAACGACTCGAAGAGGGCCTCGTTCCCCGCCTGCACCAGGTCGTCGAGCTCGACGGCCCCCCTCGCGTACTTCTTCGCCACCGAGACCACGTACCTGAGGTTCGCCTTCATGATTCTCGCGCGCGCCTTCTCGTCGCCGCCGGACGCCTTCTTCAGGAGTTCGTCCTCGTTCTTGAGATCGAGCGGCGAGCACGCCTCTTTTCCGATTTCCTCGATGTAGAATTCGATTGATGACTTCTCGATTGACTTCATGTTCTGCTCCTTTGAAATTAGACGAAATGGTTCTAGAGTGCATGGCGGAGAAAGGTTTCCGTCATCTTCACAATTAATATAAGCAAGTTTATGTTGAATTAACTGCAACGCAATAAAAAAAAACGCGAATCCGCCGCGAAGCCGACTTCCGATAACGGCGGTTCTGTCTACCCGGTGGACAGTCAGGGAGGAAGGCCACAAAAAGGTAACAGTCTTGTTGTCCATACATCGCGGAATCAGGCCTCCCCCAGGTCCGCGGACGCACGGCCAAAAACACCCTCCCAGACGCAAAAAAAGGCCCCTTGCAGCGTCTTTCCCGGATTTTTTGGATAATTTCGCGCCGGAGCGTCCAGAACGCCCGAAAAGGCCTTTTTTTCGCGTCTGGAGGGATCGGAAAAAGTTATCCACATTGATTGTGGATAACTCGCCCAAAAGGTAACAGTCTTGTTGAAGTTATCCACATTTTCATGTGGATAACCCGTTTTAAAGGTAACAGTTTTGTTGACATTTCAAAAAATCGAATTTTCGTGTTTTATAGAAGAAAAATGAACATTTTTTTTCAAAGGTAACAGTTTTGTTGCAAAAGGTAACAGTTTTGTTGTTTCTTCTATTATATCTAATAAATACAAATATGTATTTAAACTAATAATAGGCCGTGTGGAATTGTGGATAACTCGGAAATTCGACAACAAGACTGTTACCTTTGAACGACTCTTTGAACAATTCTTTGAACGATGTTCGAGAAGACACCGGAGTATTGCGTCATATCGTCGAGGTTATCAGGGCGTACCTCGTGTCTTCCTTGAGGACTGGCGTGGGACTTTTGAACAGGGTTATGCCTGATGGATCGGAAAGGTCAACATTCAGCTCCTTGTAGTACCTCCTCTTGATCTCCTTTATTTCGTCGCATATGCGGCTGTAGTAGGTGCTGACGAGCCTTCCGCCGCTTTCGCTGTCCAGAGACATGAACTGCTCCACGAGCTTGTCCCTGGAGACGAACACGGAGGCCTTCCCGGTGTCGTTGAGGCCGTTGTTCCTGTAGACGAGCCATGCGTAGATGTCCTTTCCGGACGCGCTGGAGATTTCCTTGTAGACGGAGTAGTTTATGGGGACTGCGTGCGACTGGCAGAAGGCCGCGAAATCGGCGGAGAGGATTATCTTGAAGTTGCCGAACCACGAGCCGTTCCTGTCGTCGGTGATTTTCTGGAACTGGATGCCGCTCGTGAACTGTATGCTGCCGGTGGTCGTCGTCTCGACCCTCACGTCCCCTTCCGAAAGAGAGTCAAGGGGAATCCCCCTGAGCGACTCCCTTTTCTGGAAGGTCTCTATCCTCTGCTCGAAGCAGAACGCGGCGCCCTTGAAGCACTCTAGCTGCTCCCTGATCTCCCTGCCCCTCTGCTTCGGGAGCTGCAGCTCCCTGAGGAGGTCTGCGAGGGCGTTGTACTCTATCATGACGGGCACCCGCTTGTTCTTCGACAGGACAGCGTGCGTTGTCAGCACGCTGAGCAGCAGCCGCCCGAACTTCCCGAATGGGACGTTGAAGGGCGAAGTGATGGTCAGCGTCACGCCGTTGCTTCCCTTCCTCCTGAAGGACGTCTTGTTGACGTTCTTGAAAGGCAGGGATGCCGTGGTGAAGAAACTGGGGATGTAGCTCATGTAAGTGGCCGGCGGCGGTTCCTCGGCCTTGAGAGAGGCGAACAGCTCGTTGGTGGCCTCGTCGCCAATCGCCGGGTAGTTGTTTTCAGGAGGCAGCCTCTTTCTTCCCATTCCTCACACCTCTTTTCTGGTCGCCCTTATTCCGCTTTTTGAGACGGTGCATTTGCCGTCCTCGATTTCTTCGATCAGGTGCTCGATCGCGTAGAGGATAAACGTGTTTATGGGCACCTCCCTGGCCGCGCAGAAGGCTTTCAGGCGGACCTTCTCCCCGGTCCCCATGTGGACGTTGAAGATGTTCTTGTAGTTCGGCTTCCTGGCCTTCGCAGAATCATCCTCGGGCAGGGCCTGCACGTCGTCCGCGCTTGCGTTGAAGTTGCTCTGGAACTGGCTCAGCAGCTCCGGCGACAGAGATGACTTGGATTCCGCGGCCGCGACGGCCGGCTCCATTTTTTTTAGCGCCATTGTACCCTCCCCCCTCTCAGGACTCGATTATCTCGGCGAGCCTGGCTATGGCCTCGAGCGTCGCCTTCTTTTCCCTGTTCTCTTTCATGGAGTAGAACTGCTGTATGGTCTTCTTCTCCATCTGGGCCTTCCTGAAATTCTGGTCCGTCGGGACCGTGACTATCTTGTACGCGCTTTGGGCGTTCAGGAGCTTGAGCAGGTCGTTCGTCATCTTGTGCGAGCGGTTGACGTCGTTCATGACGACTGTCTCGAGAACCGGCTTCACCCGCTTCTTCATCTTCCTTCGGTAGAAGCTGCTCAGGTTGTTCTTGAACGTCTCAAGTCCGTCCTGCGAATACTGGTCCGGCTTGATGACCGCGACAATCTCGTCGGTCGCCTGGTAGATGTTCTCCTCGAAGGCCGCGAAGGCCGGGCTGGTGTCGAAGATGCAGTACTCGAACCCCATCTTCTCGAATTCCTCGCGCAGCTCCTCGAAGACGTTCGGTTCCCTGGGCGCGTTCCTGTCGCGGTAGTCCCTGAGCCCTGACTCCACGTCGGTGAGGCCGGCGGTCGGGAGTATGTAGAGGTTCTTCACGGAGGTCTCGAGTATGGCCTTCTTCGCGAAGCATTTTCCTGTGAGGACGTCCGCCAGCTCGTATTGGAGGCTGTCGATCAGGGTGGATGAGGAATTTCCCTGCGGGTCCGCGTCGACCAGCACTACTTTGTGCGTCTTCGCGAGTTCCGCGGCGAGCGACATGGCTATGGTGGTCTTCCCGTTCCCGCCTTTTTCTATCGATACGGCAATGGTTTTCAATTTTTTCACCTTTCTACAATAAATGTTGTAAATACAATAAATGTTGTAAATACAATAAATGTTGTAATTATTGTATTTATTGTATTTGTTGTAAATACAATAAAAAAGATTGTAGAAAATACAATAAATATTGTAAAAAAGGTTGTAGAAAATACAATAAACATTGTAAATACAATAAACATTGTAAATACAATAAACATTGTA